>JAACZX010000707.1 GCA_009996555.1 Chitinophagaceae bacterium
CCTACGAAAGTAGATAAGCTCATTGTGATTGTTCCCGATGATACAATTATCAAAAATCCTCCAATTGACAGAACTGATACGACTACCTATGTTCCCGGCAACGAAAACAAACCGGCAGTAGGTGAGGGCGGGGGAGATTTTGTGCAGGGTAAACCAGGCGATCAAACAATATTGACTCCCGATCCGCCAAAGGCCGTTGCTCCTGAAGAACCAACTATTCTTGAACACCCCGATGAATACCCGGAATACCCCGGAGGCATGGAAGCATGGAGCCGCTACCTGCAACGCATGCTGCGTGTGCCCGATGATCTGGAGAGTGGCGACCGCAAGACTGTTCGGGTAAAATTTGTGGTGAATGTTAACGGAGAAGTAACTGATGCGGTTATTGTTCAAAGCGCCGGAAAAGAATTTGACAAGGAAGTGTTGCGGGTAATTGGCCGTATGCCCAAATGGAAACCCGGAAAACAAAGGGGTAAACCGGTGCCATCCTATTTTACACAACCGGTAACCTTTACTGCATCTGACGAGTAAAAAATAGTTAACTTGCCCGCTCCCTAAAAAGCTTACATGTCAACACAGCAGGATTTCAGGAAAAAAAACAAGCCGGTTAATGTAAAAGCAGTGTTCGACATTGTGATGGGACTTATTTATGTAATCATGGGAGGGGCCCTGGCTTTATCAAAGTACATTGGTTACGAGATTAGCCTTGCAACACCAGAAGTACTCATGGTGTTTGGAATTGCAGCGTTTTTATACGGTGCATTCCGCATTTACAGAGGTTTTAAAACATATAACAACCCTTCGTAGTTTATGCAAAAGTGGAGAATGTTTTTGTGGGGCTGCTTAAGTCTTTTGCTGTTTTCCTGTAAGGCCAAAAAAGCGCAACCAACCGATACCGGTTCAAGCGGCACCATACATATCAGCGTAGATGAATCGTTTAAGCCAATTATTGAAGAACAGATATTAGTTTTTGAGGCATCTTACCCCAAAGCAAAAATTATTGCACATTACAAACCCGAAGCTGAATGCTGGAACGATCTGCTGAATGATAGTATACGTATGGTGATTGTTACCAGGAAGATAACTTCAAATGAATCCCGTTATTATGCTGATTCGTTAGGTTTGTATCCCTCCGGTGGATTACTGGCAAGTGATGCTGTAGCATTGGTAGTGAACAGAAATGCTCCCGATTCTGTTTTTACAAAAGAAGAAGTGGCAGAGATGTTGCTTGGTAATAGTAAGTTGCCTTACAAACCTGTGTTTGACGGTGTAAAAGCAACCAGTACCGTTCGTTATGCCATCGACAGCATATTAAACGGAAAGCTCTTTAATACAAATGTGATTACTGCGGCAAAAACCAGTAAAGAAGTAGTGCAGTATATTGCAGCAAACCAAGGCTATATCGGCTTTGTTGGTGTTAGCTGGATTGGCAACCCGGAAGACATTGAGCAACTTGACTTGCTGAAAAAAGTAAGGATTGCCTGGCTACCCTGCAACGGATGCGATAGTGCAGGCGTCTATACCAAACCGTGGCAAGAGGATATTTTAACAAAACGATATCCATACAGCAGGGAGATCTATTACGTCTTAAAGGAAAATCATACAGGGTTGGGAAAAGCATTTGTAAATTTTATGAATAGCGACAGAGGGCAACTGATTTTCCGGAGAGGGTACCTGGTACCGGCACGAAGAGTGTTTATGATGCGTGAAACCCAGATTAAATTAGTAAAACCCGTGAACGGATAATTTTAATATTTTTACCGATCCTGAAACAACCGATTATACTTAAACCAAAAAAAGAAAATGAAACGATCACTAAGTTTAGCATTTGTGGCAGTTTTTTTTGTGCAGCAGTTGATGGCACAGTCGCTGGAAGACGGCAAGAAGTTCATGTATTATGAACGCTTTAAAAGTGCCAAAGAGGTATTTGAAAAACTAACAGCCGCTAATCCCAAAAATGAAGAGGCAGCTTATTGGTTGGGGCAGGCTTACATTGGACTTGAAGATGTAGCTAACGCCAAACAAACATACCAGGCGGCATTGCAGGCAAATGCAACTTCTCCTCTTTTAATGGCAGGTATGGGTCATGTTGAGTTGCTTGAAAACAAAGCAACAGATGCCCGTAACCATTTTGATATGGCGATCAATAACAGCAAATCGAAAGATAACGAAGTGCTGCATGCGGTTGGCCGTGCAAATGCATACACAAAAGCAGGCGATGCTAATTACGGCATCTCTCACCTGCAAAAAATCACTACAACCAAGAAATTCAACGATCCTTCTGTATATGTAACCATTGGCGATGCTTATCGCAAACTGGTAGATGGAGGTAACGCTGTACTTGCATTCAAAAATGCACTTACGCTTAATCCCAAATATGCAGCGGCAAGACATAAAGAAGGTCTCATTTACGAAAGCCAGAAGAACAAGGAGTTTTTCCTGCCTGCTTTTGAAGATGCAGCAGCCATGGATCCTAACTACGGTCCGGCATTCTTTTCTCTTTACAGGTATTGGTTTTTCAGAGATGTAACAAAATCTGAAGATTACCTGAATAAATATATTGCGGTGGTTGATAGTGATCCTGAGAATGACTATTACAGTATTGATTTGAAGTATGCTTCCAGTAAATATGCTGAAGCAATCAGCCAGAGTGATGCGTT
>JAACZX010000351.1 GCA_009996555.1 Chitinophagaceae bacterium
TTTGTTCCAAAACACACTACACACATGAAATGAGCCATAAAAATGATCGGACAATTTATTGCAAAGAAAATGATCAGTTTTTGGCGAATAACATATGGCTAAAAAACAATAAAAATGGACATATGAAAAACAGGAAACAAAATGTTGTGCCCGATAAAATTGATATCAGGGACAGAATGTATCAACCCGCTGTTACAACAGCACCCCGCAAAGAATTCATTCAGCAAATACAATTGCCCGTTCTGCATCAAAAAGAAACCAGCGCCTGCACCGGTTTTGCATTGGCAACAGTGGTCAACTATCTCGCACGCAAGATCGATTATGAACACAATAAAAATTTCACTGCTTCTCCGTTTATGCTCTATTCCATGGCCCGCCGTTACGACGAATTTCCGGGCTATGTAAAAGACGAAGGCTCCAGTTTACGTGGTGCTATTAAAGGCTGGCACAAACATGGCGCTTGTGAAAACCGTTTCTGGAAAACACTCAACATGCCCAAGCCCGATATTACATCAGCAGATGGCGATTGGTGGCTCAACTCGGTGAACTATCCGTTGGGGGCCTATTACCGGGTAGAACCGAAAAGTATTGAAGACATGCATTGCGCCATTAACGACCTGGGTATTTTGTATGCAAGTGCTGTTTGTCATGCAGGTTGGGATGCGTTGAAAAAATCAACCCATCATCTCTACAAAGAAATTCCCAATACAAAAGTAAAAGAGAGCGATGGCGGTCATGCCTTTGTGATCATTGGTTATAACCAAACAGGTTTCATCATTCAGAATTCATGGGGCAAAGAGTGGGGCACAGGTGGATTGGCTGTGTTAACGTATGAAGACTGGCGATTGAATGCCATGGATTGCTGGGTGGCACAGATGGGTGTTACAACCGATCTGCATCTGGCTATTGCAGAATCGGCTACACTTCGTCTCGATAAAAAAAACAAAGTAGCCATTGCCACAGATCCTATTCTCAAAAAACGGGAACTCGATCCGTTTATCATTGATATGGAAAACAACGGCCGCTTAAGCAACTCAGGAGAGTACCGCACCACTGAACTGGATATTGAAGCACTGGTAACTCAACACGCTGGCATTGCAAGAGAACGTTGGGGATTAAAAAACAAACCAATGGATGTAGCTATTTATGCACATGGAGGATTGGTGGGCGAAAAATCAGCAGCAGACAGTTATGCTGTGTGGTGCAAGAAATTATACGATGCACAGATATTTCCCATTATGCTCATGTGGGAAACAGATATTTTAAGCACCGTTAAAAACATGTTGGAAGATACCTTGCTGGGTAAAGAGCCGAGGGCCACAGGTGGTATTATTGACTGGATCGTTAACTGGAAAGATGAACGGCTCGAACGGTTGGCAGCACCCATTGGCAATAAAATCTGGAAGGAGATGAAGGAAAATGCCAGGGCCATCAGCTATGAGAAAAACAGTGGCGGACAGTTGTTGTACAAATATGCAACAGCAGCCAAAAGCGAGTTAAAGAGTCACGTTAATATTCATCTCATCGGTCATTCGGCAGGCAGTATTGTGCATAGTCATTTGGTGGAGAAATTGGTAAGCCTTGGCTGGAGTTTTAAAACGGTTCAGTTCATGGCACCGGCAGTAACCAATGAATTATTTGATACCACTATTCTGAAAGCCATTCAGCAGAAAAAGATCAAAAACTATTATCAGTATCATTTAACTGATGATATTGAACAGAAAGATAACTGTGCCATCTATTCCAAATCGTTATTGTATCTCGTTTCCAATTCGTTTGAGCCCGGCCGCAAAACACCCATCTTAGGGATGCAGAAATTTTTTGATAAAGAAAGCCGGTATCAGTCAGCAGCCATCAAATCATTTCACAGCCCGGGTATAAACAGCAAAAGCACATCGCATGGCGGATTTGATAATGATGCAGCAACGATTGATACGATCATTAAGCAGATTAAAAAGTAGGGTTGTATTCATCAACGTTCATCTGCATACAAAGTGAATACAGATGAACGTTGAGCAGCCTGTGCTGTTTTAACTTCTCCTCAGCAGTTTCCATAATTCGATCCAGCAGGTACTTACCAACGCAACCGCAATACAGGTAAGCAGGGTGGGAGCTGTTAATGATTGCAGGCGGAACAGATGCTGCAGGAAAGGCACATACAGCAAGGCAGCTATAAATACAACAGTGAATGAAAGAATGAGCAACACAAGATTGTTTTTATACCGGATGGTTTGAAATACGGAGTAACGGAATGAACGGTTCACTAGTGTAAGGAAAATATTACTGCACAACAGTGTAATAAAAATAACTGTACGGATCATTTCTTCCGCACTGCCGGTCTGCATGTAATAATAGCCAATACCAAGACAGCCGGCTGTGATCATAAGCCCCTGTACAATACTCATGGCTAACTGTTTCAAAGAAAGAAACGTAGCGCCCATTTTTCGTGGCGGCCTGTTCATAGTGCCGGGTTCCATTGGTTCATTTTCATAAATGATGGAGCAGGTGGGGCCCATGATCAGCTCCAGGAAAATCACATGTACCGGAGAGAAAATATCAGTAAAGGTCCAGGCGAGTAACAGGGGCAGTGTTACAATCAGTATAATGGGTATATGAATGGATACGATATACTGAATGGCTTTTTTCAGGTTATCGTAAA
>JAACZX010000708.1 GCA_009996555.1 Chitinophagaceae bacterium
AAGCTGACAAAACAGGTAAGCCTATACATGAATTTTTGTGTTTTCAATGTGGAAATTAAGAAAACACCTGAAAAACCGGCAAGAACTTTTCAGGTTTAGTTTTTGTTATCCTATTCTCAGCTGACAGTACCGGATAATGAGGTATTGGATTTTGAAGTAAATTGTATAGTTATGATCGGGCATTTTTTCTCAAAATATGATCCATCAAAAGATGGTAAATCGAAATTTGAACAGTTGTTTGATCTTTTCACACAACTGCTTACATACACCAGTGGCGATGTGGCCGAAGCACTTGATTGGTTAAATCAACTCGACCGGAAATTTCAACTCACCAATGATGAATATGGTATAGGTGATTTTATAGATGATCTGAAGCAGCAGGGATACCTTGATGAAAATACTGCAACAGGCGAATTCAGGATCACTGCAAAAACAGAACAAACCATCCGCAAACAATCGCTGGAAGAAATTTTCGGGAAGCTCAAAAAAACAAAGCAGGGCAATCATCAAACATTTAAACCCGGACAAGGTGATGAAATAAATCCGGAAACAAGACCATTTCAGTTTGGTGATACATTGGAGCAGATCGATTTTACGAATTCCATCCGCAATGCACAGATCAATCATGGTATTGACAGTTTTATGTTGCGTGAAGATGATCTTGAAATACGTGAAACAGATTTCAAAACACAAACATCAACAGTGTTGATGATCGATATTTCGCATTCGATGATCCTGTATGGCGAAGACCGCATTACACCGGCGAAAAAAGTAGCTATGGCGTTGAGCGAACTCATTCAAACGAAATATCCGAAAGACACACTGGATATTGTGGTGTTTGGGAATGATGCGTGGCCTATTGAAGTAAAGGATCTTCCTTACTTACAGGTGGGGCCTTATCATACCAACACGGTTGCAGGGCTTGAGCTTGCAATGGAAATTCTGCGCAGGCGAAAAAATCCAAACAAACAGATATTCATGATCACCGATGGTAAACCCACCTGCCTAAAAATTGGTAAGAAATATTATAAGAACAGTTTTGGTCTTGATCGAAAAGTGGTGAACCGATGCATCAACCTTGCAGCACAATGCAAAAAACTGAAGATACCCATCACCACATTTATGATCGCTACTGATCCATACCTGCAAAAATTTGTACAGGAGTTTACCGAAATGAATAACGGTAAAGCCTTCTTTGCATCGTTGGATAAATTGGGCGCCTTTATTTTTAAAGATTTTGAAAGCGGTAAACGGAAGACGGTGTACTAAACTTGTTTTGCCGGGAAGAACATAAGGCGGGAAGAAAAGAAAAACATCTATATGTATTATACACTCAATGAAAAAGAAGAGTTTTTATGTAAAGAGATTGTTGACTGTGCTTTCCGTGTCCATAAAGAATTAAGAGGTGGCTTGCTTGAGAAGGTTTATGAGGCTTGCTTTTGTCATGAACTGATGAAGAAGGAAATACCTTACAGGCGGCAAGTTAGTTTGCCTATTTATTATGATGGTTTGTATTTCGACGAAGGGTTAAGAATTGATGTGTTAGTGGATGAATCGATTATTTGTGAATTAAAGGCTGTTGATACAGTAAATAAACTATGGGAAGCGCAGGTGCTAAGTCATTTAAAGATGACCAATTTGCATGTTGGCTTTCTTATCAATTTTAATACAGCACTGATTAAAGACGGAATCAGGCGCTATTGTGTATAGAATATGCGGGAGCTTTCCGTCTTCCCGTCTTACAGGCAATGAATACAGTAAAAACATTAGGTGAGTTAAAGAAAAGCGGCTATAAGTCAAAAAGTATTAAAGAAGAAGTAAGGCAAAATTTAATTGCTAAACTTCAGCAAAACGAAAATGTATTTCACGGCATATTGGGTTATGAAGATTCTGTAATACCCGATGTGGAGCGTGCATTGCTGTCACGGCATAATATTCTGTTTCTTGGTTTGCGTGGACAGGCAAAAACACGCATGGCACGTTTAATGACAGAGCTGCTTGATGAATACATTCCTGTTGTTGCAGGCAGCGAAGTAAATGATGATCCGTTGAACCCGATCTCTCATTATGCAAAAGAACTGATTGCATTAAAGGGAGATGATACGCCCATAGAATGGGTGCATAGCTCACAACGTTATGGCGAAAAGCTGGCAACACCCGATGTGAGTGTGGCCGATCTGATTGGTGATATTGATCCCATTAAAGCAGCCAACCTTAAATTAAGTTTTGCTGATGAACGTGTTATTCATTACGGCATTATTCCACGCAGCAACCGTTCTGTATTTGTGATCAATGAAATTCCTGATCTGCAGGCACGCATACAGGTATCTCTGTTTAATATTCTTGAAGAAGGTGATGTGCAGATACGTGGCTTCAAACTCCGTTTGCCGCTTGATATTTTATTTGTGTTTACTGCTAATCCCGAAGATTATACCAATCGTGGATCTATTGTAACACCGTTGAAAGACCGTATTGAAAGCCAGATACTCACACACTATCCAAAAACAATTGAAACAGGCCTGGCTATTACTGAACAGGAAGCAGCAATACATCCCGATCAGCAGAAACGTGTTGACATGAGCGACCTGATGAAACGTATTATTGAACAGGTGGCATTTGAAGCACGCAACAGTGAGTATGTTGATAAGAAGAGT
>JAACZX010000352.1 GCA_009996555.1 Chitinophagaceae bacterium
ATTAATTAAAAGTGAATGGGTAAAAACAACATCATCATTTAACTTGCGGGTGGAAATACCTGCCAACAGTACTGCTGTGGTTTATGTTCCTGCAAAGCCGGGGCAGCAGGTTTTAATGAATGGAAAGAAAGTAGCTGTTATGTATGCTGAAGGAAGAGCAGTTATGAAAATCGGTTCAGGTATTTATCAATTTAGTGTGGCAAATAATTAATAAAAGATTTTATGAAAGCATTAGTGTGTCAGCAACCGGGTTCATTTGAATATGTGGAAAAGGAATCACCTGCAATACAACCCGGTCGTGCAATATTAAAAGTGAAACGCATCGGTATCTGCGGAACCGATCTGCATGCCTTTGAAGGAACACAACCTTACTTTGTTTATCCACGTGTGCTTGGTCATGAGTTGGGTTGTGAAGTTGTACAGGTTGATGCGGATGCTGGCTTTGAAGTAGGCGAACGTGTAACACTCATTCCGTATTTCAATTGTGGTGAATGTATTGCTTGTCGTAATGGATTACCCAACTGTTGTGCAGCCATCAATGTATTTGGCGTGCATGTGGATGGTGGTATGATGGAGTATATTTCTGTTCCTACATCGGCATTGCTGCATGGTGGCGATATGAGTTTTGATGAGCTTGCACTCGTTGAACCTTTGGCAATTGGTGCACATGGCATCCGCAGGGCAGGTGTTCGTGCAGGTGAGTTTGTATTGGTGATCGGTGCCGGGCCGATCGGCCTGGGTATTATGGAATTTGGTCGTATTGCAGGCGGACAAGTGATTGCCATGGATGTAAACGATACACGTTTGAATTTCTGTAAGGATAAATTAAAAGTGCAGCATACCATCAATCCATTGAATGAAGATGTGCTGCAACGCTTGAAAGAAATCACCAATGGTGACATGCCTACTGTTGTTATTGATGCAACAGGAAATCAAAAAGCGATCAACAGTGCATTCCTGTACATGGCGCATGGTGCAAGGTATGTGCTGGTGGGTTTACAGAAAGGCGAGTTGATCGTTTCTCATCCAGAATTTCACAAACGGGAAGCAACGCTTATGAGCAGCCGCAATGCTACACAGGAAGATTTTGATCATGTAATGATGTGTATGCGTAATAAGCTGGTTGATCCATCAACTTACATTACACATCGTGTGCAGTTTGATGAGGTGAAGGATAATTTTAAAAGCTGGCTCGATCCGAAGAATGGCGTCATCAAAGCAATGGTGGAACTGTAAGATTGAACCACGAAGACGCAAAGACAGAAAGATGCACAAAGGAAACTTCGTCAGACGTCCTCGTCGGACGAGAGAATAAAAGAAATAAGCAAAAGTTATGCAATACAGAACATTAGGAAAAACAGGAATGAATGTATCAGCCATCAGCTTGGGTACCTGGCAGGTAGGTGGTAAATGGGGCAGCGCATTTGATGAAAAAAATGCAGATGCTATTTTAAATACTGCTGTTGATAACGGCGTAAACTTTATTGATACAGCCGATGTTTACAGCGATGGAGAAAGTGAAAAAGCTATTGGCCGTTTCCTCAAAACAAGAAAAGATAAATTGTTTGTCGCAACAAAATGCGGACGACAAATTCAGCCGCATGTGAACGAAGGCTACACGCCTGCTGTTTTGCGGAAATATGTGGAAGACAGTTTACAACGATTGCAGATTGAAACAATTGATTTGATTCAATTGCATTGTCCGCCGACGGCTGTGTATTATCGTCCGGAAATTTTTGCATTGTTTGATGATCTGAAAAAAGAAGGAAAGATCCAGCACTTAGGTGTGAGTGTGGAGAAAGTGGAAGAAGCATTAAAGGCGATTGAATTCGATAATGTAACAACGGTGCAGATCATCTTCAATATGTTTCGTCAGCGCCCTGCCGAATTATTTTTTGAGCAAGCAAAGAAGAAAAATATCGGTGTCATTGTTCGTGTGCCATTGGCAAGTGGGTTGTTAACCGGTAACTATTCTGCACAAACTGTTTTTGAAACGGGTGATCATCGCCAGTTTAACCGTAATGGTGAAGCATTTGATAAAGGTGAAACATTTTCCGGCATTGATTACGCAACAGGTTTGCAGGCAGTGGAAGAATTAAAACACATTGTTCCTGCGGGCAAATCGTTAGCTGCATTAGCGTTGAAATGGATACTGGATTTTGAGGCAGTAAGTACAGTTATCCCCGGTGCTTCAAAACCTGAACAGGTAACACGCAACCTCGAAGCATTGAATGAACAATCGCTCAGCAATGAACAGTTGCAACAGGTGCAGGCTGTTTATGAAAAACATATCAAAGCATCGGTGCATCATTTGTGGTAAAAGCTGAACCACGAAGACACAAAGACAGGAAGATGCACAAAGGAATACTTCGTCAGACGTCCTTGTCGGACGGATAAAATAAATGACCGCCACAGAGAACACAGAAATACTGAATGTTTTTTCTGTGTTTCAGCGCTTCAGTGGCAATATAAAAATACAAAATGCAGAAGAAGATTCACATACTGGTTGTTTTTGTTTCACTATTTACTATTGCTTCATCAGCACAGGTACGTTCGGTTGTAAATTTCAATAACGGATGGAAATTCCTGTTGGGTAATGATAGTCTTGCAGGCAACGCAAACTATAACGATGCCAGGTGGAGAAGTCTACAT
>JAACZX010000353.1 GCA_009996555.1 Chitinophagaceae bacterium
TCGAATCAATTTCTATTTCTGACAAGCGAATCATCATGTTTTTTGTTTGTGCAGAAACATTGCTGAAACTAAGAATCAAAACGACTAATAAATATTTCATTGACAGGACGCTTAGAAAATTTTATTGAATACCCGACGCACACATCATTACGATTGTTTTGCTGCTGCTTTAATGGCTTCTTTAATACGCAGGTAAGTTCCGCAGCGGCAGATATTTCCACTCATCGAAGCTTCGATCTGTGCATCGGTTGGATTGGGATTGCTTTTCAACAAAGCAACCGCACTCATGATCTGTCCTGTTTGACAATAGCCACACTGCGCCACATCAATTTCCTGCCATGCTTTTTGCACCGGATGATCGCCGTTTTCACTCAACCCTTCAACGGTGGTGATATTTCTTTTTGCAACAGATGAAACCGGCAACATACAGGAACGCACCGCCACATTATCGAGCATAATGGTGCAGGCGCCGCATTGTGCAACACCACATCCGTATTTGGTGCCAACAAGATTTAAATGTTCTCTCAACACCCATAGCACAGGCGTTGCCGGATCTACATCGATGGACACTGATTTACCGTTTACGTTTAAACTGATGACTGGCATAGCAGAATATTTTTATGTAAGTTGGTTATCGTTCATTTACTTTTTAAACGAACATCAGCATATTCAACAGGTGCTGAAATATGCTGATGATCTATACGCATCCAAAATTCTTTTACTTTTTTGGTTTGATGGGTATACAGATTACGGTTTTGCTTACCATAATTACTGATTGAAATGAACAGCAAAGAAAACGATCGAATGAGCAATTGGCTTATGCCAACTGCTCTGCAAAGGGCAGTTTGCGTAAACGTTTTCCTGTTGCAGCGAAAATAGCGTTGGCAAGTGCTGCGGCTACTGGCGGCAAAGCCGGTTCACCCAAGCCGGTTGGCGCTTCATCGCTTTCAACAAACTGCACCTCTATTTCCGCTGGCGCATCTTTCATGCGTAAAAATTTATACAGGTGAAAATTTGTTTCGGCCACTGCTCCATTTACAAAAGTTACTTTCGGAAACATGGCATGACTGATGCCATCAACAATTGAACCCTGTACCTGGTTTTCTGCACCGCTTAAATTAATAACACGGCCACAATTAACAGCACAATACACTTTTTTCACCTTCGGTTGTCCGTCTACCAGTTGCACATCCACAACCTGCGCTACATACGAACCAAACGAAAACCAGGTGGAGAAACCTCTGAATACGCCGGGCGTTTTCGTTCCCCATTTACTCATCTTCGCAACAAGCTCAATCACACTTTTATATTTCTCCGGATCGTAATTGATTTTCCCAACCGTTTGTTCTTTTGCTTTTTTCAATAACTCTAAACGAAATGCGACAGGATCTTTTTTTAACGCCGTGCAAACTTCATCCATAAAACTTTCGGCAACATACGCCAGCGTATTTGCACCGGGCGCTCTCCACCAACCTGTCGGTGTATTGCTTGTGTAGCCTTGTCCTTCAGCACGGTAATTTGCAATTGCTCCTGCAACATAACTGTCGCCACGCACACCACGACCAATCCCAACCCCAGACTGATGCCATGATAATAAATTGTCTGCTGAAAGTGCGGCACGGTAACGCCACATTTCTGCAGGGCGATAAAAATCATTCTGCATATCATCTTCACGTGTCCATTGTACCTGCACCGGGCATTGTGCTGCTGCAGAAATCAATGCTGCTTCCACACCATTGTCGGTCATTAATTTTCTGCCAAAGCCACCACCTTGCCGTGGTGATGATATGGTAATATTCTCTTCAGGAATTCCTAATTGTTTCGACACTTCGGTTCTTACAGCGGCAGGCACCTGTGTTGGGCCAAACAATTCTACTTTACCATCTTTTACATTCGCATAAAAGTTCAGCGGCTCCATTTGTCCGTGCGATAATGTTGGTATTTCGTATGTTACGTCCAACACTTTAACTGCACCTTGTTTTGCTGCATCAACATCCCCATCATTCCGTTGAGGAGGAGTTGTTGCTGGTTTATCCAACATTGTTTTGAATGATGCAAAATGTTCGGCAGTATTCTCCAGTTTTTCATTGGCGTTCCATTGTATCACCAATGCATCTCTTCCTTTTTTGGCAGCCCATGTTGATGTTGCCAATACCGCAACTGCATTCTTTATCTTCACTACTTTTTTAACGCCTTCAATTTTCAATGCAGCAGCATCGTTTACTTCGCCCAATGTTTTGCCATAGGCCGGTGGACGGCTTACCATAGCGAATAACATCCCTTCTCTTCTTGTATCAATCCCAAACAACGGCTGACCGGTTACGATTTTATGTGCATCGATATCTTTTACACGTGTGCCGATGAGTTTAAAATCTTTCGGATCTTTTAACGCAGGCTTTGTTGGCACTTCCAGTTTAGCAGCTGCAGTTGCCAATGCGGCATAACTTAGTTTACGTCCACTCGCTTTATGAATGACCTCTCCGTTATCAACCGTGCATTCAGTTGCAGGAACATTCCATTGTTGAGCAGCAGCAGCAATCAGCATTTCACGTGCAGTTGCACCAACCGTACGCAACTCAGTAAAGCGTCCTCTAACTGATCCGCTGCCACCCGCTGTTTGCCGGCCCATTCTGCTGTCTAACGGTGCCAG
>JAACZX010000354.1 GCA_009996555.1 Chitinophagaceae bacterium
GCGTGGGTCCATGGGAGCTTGCTTCTATAACACCGGCATGGTGGTCGGCTGGCATCAACGAAAAAGTAGCTTGTTGTAATTGTTTCTATACCGCTACGTTTACTTTCAGAAAAGTAGCTGCATCCAACACATACAACCTGCAGGTAACATCACCCACTGGTGCATTTACCAAAACAGGAGCTCTTGCATCTATTCCTGGTATTCCTGGTGGTGGTGATGAAGGTTGTTATGCTTATGGCGGCGGTACAGGCGACTTTACATTTGTACCTGCAAGCTCTGGTATTGCAGCAGGGGCGCCTTCTACACAAACAAGTATTCTTCTTGCCGGAAACGCAACATATATCGGTTACGGTTCTTTACAGAAAGAATATGAGATCATGGTTGTTACTCCCTCTTATATGTACCTGCGTGTGCAGGGTACAGAAACAGGAAACGCCTGGTATATTAAACTCAAAGCTCAGTAAGCAGCAATCGGGTCATAACAGCAAGGGGGGAAGTGTAAACTTCCTTCCTTCTTATCTATAATGATCGTACTGCATGTGATGCAGTATGGTTTACAAAGATGAAACTCACACTATGAAGCAATTTATTTTCCGGCAAACCATCAGCACAGTTTTGCTGACGGTGCTGTTGTTTCAGGCTTATTCCTGTTCAAAAAAAGGAACATCGGGCGGCCCTCAGCCTCCTGTTAATCTCTCATCACTCAGTATTGTTGATGTAACGCAGCAACGGGATAATAAAAATCCTTCTGCATTCAGATTTTACATCAATGTTGTTCCGGTATCAACAAAAGAAATTAAAGTTAATTATACCACAAAGGACAGTACAGCATTAAGCAGTACTGATTATACTGCCGCCTCCGGCACGTTAACTATTCCTGCAGGTCAGTCGGTAGCTTATGTTGATGTAACAGTACGTGGCGACAGCTTACGGCAAACCGATCAGTTTTTTACAGTTGTACTCACCAACCCCTTAAATGCAAAACTGGAAGGTGCAGGCAGGGCGCTTGGCACAATCCAGAGTAATGGCACATGGCTGCCAACAGATAACAGCGGCTACAGCACACCGTTATCATACCCCGGTTATACATTGGTTTGGAACAATGAATTTTCAGGCGATGCACTTAATCTTTCTGAATGGAACCAGGAAATTGGAAACGGAGCAGGCGGCTGGGGTAATAATGAACTTGAATATTATACCAACAGTACAAAGAATACATTTCTCTCAAATGGCAACCTGATTATAGAAGCAAGAAAAGAAGTGACAGGTAATTTCAATTACACTTCAGGACGAATGACCACGCAGGGCAAAAAAGAATTTAAGTTTGGTCGTATCGACATCAGGGCAAAACTGCCGGTAGGTAAAGGAATATGGCCTGCGTTGTGGATGCTGGGCGCAAACATCAACACAGCTGGCTGGCCGGTTTGTGGCGAAATTGATATCATGGAACTGGTAGGTACAAACCCTGCAAGAGTACATGGTACCATGCACTGGAAACCCGTGAGCGGTGCCAGTATAAACAAAGGCGGCAGTTACGATCTCAGTTCCGGTAATTTTTCCGACAGGTTTCGTGTATTCAGTATTATTTGGGAAGAAGATAAAGTACGCTGGTTTGTTGATGATGTGTTGTATTTCACATTTACAAAAGCAGATGTGGGTGCAGCCAATTATCCGTTTAATGCACCACAGTTTTTAATTTTTAATGTAGCTGTTGGTGGCAACTGGCCCGGCCCTCCCGACGCATCTACTGTTTTTCCTCAACGGATGTATGTGGATTATGTGCGTGTGTTTCAGTAATCAATTTTCTTGATCGTTATCAGTTCTCTCATGAAAAAAATAATTTATCTGGCTTCGGTATTGTTCCTGATGGGTAATGGTTGTGCAAAAAAATCATCGCCAACCGGCGGGAGCACAAACCCTCCTGTAACCCCTGGAAAAAGTGATGTGGAATATTGGATCACAAAAGGCGATCAATCAGCATTGCTGCAAAAGCAAACTGCCACGTTGAATTTTATGAATACCGTGAATGGCTATCCTGAAGTGGAAGTTGTTCCTGAAACAACCTACCAGACTGTTGATGGTTTTGGTTATACACTCACGGGTGGCAGCGCTACACTCATCAATAAACTTTCGGCAACGGAAAAAGATGCGCTACTGCAGGAGTTGTTTGGAAAAACAGAAAACAATATTGCAGTCAGCTACCTGCGCATCAGTATTGGCGCTTCCGATCTAAGTGCATCTGTATTCAGTTACAACGATCTTCCTGCAGGACAAACAGATGTTGATCTTACAAATTTTTCTTTGTCGCAGGATACAGTTGATCTTATTCCGGTATTAAAGAAAATTCTCGCCATCAATCCTGATATTAAGATCATGGGTTCGCCATGGAGTGCACCGGTTTGGATGAAAAGCAATGGCAGCAGTATTGGAGGCAACCTTTTACCACAGTATTATTCAACGTATGCTGCCTACTTTGTAAAGTACATCCAGGCCATGCAAATGAAAGGAATTACGATTGACGCAGTAACACTGCAGAATGAACCGCAGCATGGCGGTAATAATCCAAGCATGGTGATGTCTGCAGCAGAACAGGCAGCGTTTGTAAAAACAGGCCTAGGCCCAGCATTTCAGTCAGCAGGTATTAAAACAA
>JAACZX010000355.1 GCA_009996555.1 Chitinophagaceae bacterium
ATAGCAGGCTCTGCATAACCTTTTACTACTGTTAATGAGTTGGGGTTGATGTAATCTTTAAAATCGCCTTCTTCACTTGCCGGGTTTTCTACCTGGAACAAACGATCATATTCTCTTACTTCCACTTCAACAGCAGTTGCTGCGTTTGCCCAATGCAAGGTTCCTTTTACATGCACACCACTCGTATCACTACCGCTTTTACTTTCAGGAATATAACTGCAATGGATAGCCGCAATAGAATCATCTTCATTTTTCACTACTTCATCGCATTTAATGATGTAGGCACTTTTTAAACGAACCATTTGTCCCGGAGCAAGACGGAAATATTTCTTTGGCGGATTTTCCATGAAATCATCTGCTTCAATAAATATTTCTCTGCTGAAAGGCAGTTCACGTGTACCACCGTTTGGATCTTCCGGATTATTTTCTGAATGGAGTAATTCTGTTTGTCCTTCGGGATAATTGGTGATGATGAGTTTGATGGGGTTGAACACCACCATGCGGCGGAACGCAATTTTATTCAGGTGTTCACGTACACAAAACTCAAGCAAACCAAACTCAATCAGGTTGTCACGTTTTGCCACACCGATCTTATCACAAAAATCACGGATGCTTTCGGGTGTATAACCTCTGCGGCGCAAACCACTGATGGTTGGCATACGTGGATCATCCCAGCCACTAACATGCTTTTCGTTTACGAGTTGCAACAGCTTGCGCTTACTCATTACCGTATAATTGAGGTTGAGTCGTGCAAATTCGTATTGGCGGGAAGGGAAAATTTCTAATTTGTCAATACACCATTCGTACAAGGGACGGTGCGGAATAAATTCCAATGTACAGATGGAGTGAGTGATCTTTTCAATGGAATCACTTTGCCCGTGTGCAAAATCATACATCGGGTAAATGCACCAGGCATCACCTGTGCGGTGATGGTGCGCATGTTTAATACGGTACATCAGCGGATCTCGCATGTGCATGTTGGGTGATGCCATATCAATTTTTGCACGGAGTACTTTTTCGCTGTCTTTATATTTTCCTGCACGCATATCAGCAAACAACTGCAGATTTTCTTCTACAGATCTTTCGCTGTACTGGTTGCGTGTGCCGGGTTGAGTAGGTGTACCTTTTTGCTTGGCAATTTCTTCACTGCTGCTGTCATCAACATAAGCCAATCCTTTTTCAATAAGCTTTACAGCAAAGCCATACAGCTGCTCAAAATAATCGGATGCATAAAATTCATTGGCCCAGTTAAAGCCCAGCCATTGAATATCTTCTTTAATGCTGTCAACATATTCTGTATCCTCGGTAACAGGATTGGTATCGTCGAAACGGAGATTGGTTTTGCCATTGTATTTAATGCCTAAACCAAAGTTTAAGCAAATACTTTTAGCATGACCGATGTGCAGGTAACCATTCGGCTCCGGCGGAAAACGGGTGAGGATGCTCTGGTGCTTTCCGGTCTTCAGATCTTCTTCAATGATCTCTTCTATAAAATTGAGGCTTTTTTCTTCGCTCATATCTTTTCTACAATTGAGGTGCAAAAATAAGGAATTGAAAGAAGGTACAAGGAAGATAACAAGGTACAAGAGATCAAGCTGCAAGAAATGAACACGCCAGACTTTTAACTCATAACCCTTAACCCATAACCGGGATTAACCTAATACCTGCAAGCTCTTCGCAATAATTCCCACACATTCATGAATCTGTTCTTCGGTGATTACTAATGGTGGCGCAAAACGTATTTTATCGCCATGTGTTGGTTTGGCCAGCAATCCGTTTTCTTTCATTTCCATACAAAAGTCCCATGCAGCTTCGGGGTTGCTGTGTTTAATTACAATGGCATTGAGCAAACCTTTACCACGAATGGTTGCAATAAAAGGGGAGTTGAGTTTTGCCAGTTCAGTTCGTAACAACTGACCGAGTTGTTCAGAACGTTCGGCTAACTGCTCCTCTTTTAAAATCTGCAGTGAAGTAATGGCAACGGCGCAAGCCAATGGATTACCACCGTATGTACTTCCATGTTCACCCGGTTTAATGTTGAGCATAATTACATCATCGGCCAGTACTGCACTAACGGGTAATACACCTCCACTGAGTGCTTTGCCTAAAATCAAAATATCCGGACGAACATTTTCATGATCGCAGGCCAGCATTTTACCGGTGCGACAAAGACCGGTTTGTATTTCATCGCCAATGAACAACACATTTGCATTGGCGCAATATTGTTTTGCAGTTGATAAGTAACCTTCTGTTGGTACCACCACACCTGCTTCGCCTTGGATGGGCTCAACTAAAAAGCCGCACACATCTTTATCGTTCAACGCTTCTTTTAATGCTTCAAGATCGTTGTAAGGAATTACCTTAAAGCCCGGCATATACGGACCAAACTTCGAGTAAGAAGAAGGATCGGTACTGAATGAAATAACCGTGCTTGTTCTTCCATGAAAATTCTCAGCACAGACGATGATCTTCGCTTGATTGTCTTCAATACCTTTTACTGTATAACCCCAGCGGCGTGCAAGCTTGATGGCTGTCTCAACCGCTTCCACACCCGTATTCATGGGTAACACTTTATCGTAACCAAAATAGTTTGTGATGTATTCTTCATACTCACCCAACAGGTTGTT
>JAACZX010000041.1 GCA_009996555.1 Chitinophagaceae bacterium
ACTTACAAAACACTGTATAACTCAAAATAACGCCGCAAAGATAGGGGTATATGCCCGGGCAGCCATCGTAATTCTCCGTTAAATGCCCATTATCAAAAAAAAATTCAAAAATTTTTTTGCCTACATAATCCTGATTAATGCATTAATCCACAATTGCTTAACTGCAGTTAATACTAACCCTGAATCGTAAATTAACGATACTCTTAAAGAAAAATACTGTAAAATGTTAGGAATATTTAAAACTACTCTATACTTTTGCTAAGCATTTACCCTTAGAGAACGATACATACATATCTAAATAGCTAATTCTCAGCTGTTTTTTTACCATCGCACTTTATAGGGTATTTACTAAGAAAACTAAACGTACCCGTACCATGAAACAAAATTTTACCCACGTAATTTGTGCAATTGTTATTGCCCTTTCTTTCCTCTCAAACAGTGTTAACGCTCAATCTTTATTAATTGGCAACTATCCTGCCTCTTCTGAAGATTTACTCGGTATCCGTTACCGTAAATTAAGTGCCACCAGTGGTGGTAACCAAAGCGACGCTGTATTTACCGGTGTTACTAATCTTGATAACAACGGTAGCAACCGAGCTGATGCAAGCTTTAACTATGGAACAGGCGGCAGCTTCCAGTTTACCATTACTTACAACAACTCAACAAACAGCTTTACAACTTCAACAACAGCTTCAGGTAACACCGCCTCTACATCATTAACGAATGTATCTGGCAAATTAAGCAGCACTGGTAAAGTTGCCTCTGCTAACAGTATTGATATCATGAAGCTTGCTGTTAAAACACACAATAACAACTCAATTACAGTATCGAACCTTACTATTGATGGTATACCTGTAAGCGGCAGCTATGGCCGCAGCAATTCAATGGGAACATCAAACTGGTATATTGTTTCATCTCTTTTAAATGGTGGTTTCACCGTAACAGGAACAATAACCGTTACTGGTAACATGAACCCAGGTAACGAAGCTCAACTGATTGAATTCAGCTTTGGCAAATCATCTTCTGCTCCCGGCCCTCTTCCTGTAGTTTGGGGTGGTTTTGCTGGTAAGCGTGTAAACAGTTCAGCTGTTGCTTTACAGTGGAGAACAATGCAGGAATTAAATGCTTCTCATTATAATGTACAACGTTCAGAAGATGGTATCCGTTTCCGTACAATTGGTATGGTAATGGCGCAAGGCAATACTTCTTCAGTATCTGATTACAACTTTGATGATAAAACTGCAACCGGCAATATGTATTACTATCGTTTAGAGCAGGTTGACCTGGATGGCAGCATTAACTACTCTTCAATCATCAAACAAGGTAACGGTGGTAAAAAGACATTAGTAGGCGGTTTAGGCAGCAATAAAATACTGGTGCAATTCTTTAACAGCGATAACCGCAACATCCGCATCGTAAACAACAGCGGTATTATTGTTAAGCAACAAACAAGTGCAAATCAACAAGAAATTTTCGATGTAAATAATCTGCCTGCAGGTGTTTACGCTTTACAAATCATTAACAGCGATGGTACTTCTGAAGTACACCGCTTTACCAAATAATTTTCTGGTTCTCAAATGGTACGGATCTGAGGACAGTGGTTTCCACTGCAGTCCGACAAAGATCTAAAATAATAAGCCCCGCAGTAAAATGCGGGGCTTTTATCATTTTGTGAAACAAAATTTATCAGGCAGAAATTGCTTCGCCGTATAACTCCTGTTGCAATTGTTTTACTCTTTCATCTTCAAGGTATTCATCAAACGTCGTTAAACGATCAATAATGCCGCCCGGTGTTAATTCAATAATACGGTTTGCTGTGGTATGCATAAATGTATGATCATGCGACGTGAGCAACACCACACCTTTATATTCAATACACTGTTCGTTAAAGCTCTGAATACTTTCCAGATCAAGATGGTTTGTGGGTTGATCCAATACGATCACGTTTGGATTCTGCATCATCATTTTACTGATCATGCAACGCACTTTTTCGCCACCGCTTAACACGTTGGTCTTTTTCATGATATCATCGCCACTAAACAACATTTTTCCTAAAAAGCCACGCAGGAAAGGTTCATCAGCATCAGTAACATGGCTGGGCACATATTGACGAAGCCACTCCATTAAATTCAATCCCTGGGTAAAAAAGCTGTTATGCTCAACCGGTAAATACGCTTTTGTAATAGTTGATCCCCATTCGTATGCACCATGATCAGCTATTTCCTCTGCATTAATAATATCAAAGAAATGTGTAACCGCCAGTGGATCTTTACTTACTATCGCAATCTTATCGCCTTTGTTAACGGTGAAGTTTACTTTATCGAACAACACACGGCCGTCAACAGATTTTTTCAGGTTCTCAATATTGAGGATCTGGTTACCAACTTCACGCAATGGCTGGAAAATAATACCAGGGTATTTGCGGTTAGATGGTTCAATTTCTTCAATGGTAAGTTTTTCCAACGCTTTTTTACGTGAAGTAGCCTGCTTGCTTTTTGATGCGTTTGCACTGAACCGGGCAATGAAGTCGATCAAAGCCTGGCGCTTTTCTTCAACTTTCTTGTTCTTATCACCAAGCTGACGGGCCATTAACTGGCTGCTTTCGTACCAGAACGTATAGTTACCGGTGAAGACCTTGATCTTTGAGCGATCAACATCGGCCACATGCGTACAAACTGCATCAAGGAAGTGACGATCGTGGCTCACCACCAATACAATATTCTCATATTCTGCAAGAAAGTTTTCCAGCCAACCGATGGTTTCAATATCCAAGCCGTTGGTAGGTTCATCCAGCAAAAGAATGTCAGGATTACCAAATAATGCCTGCGCCAATAACACACGCACTTTCAAATTACTGGGGATGTCTTTCATCAACATCTGGTGATATGCATCTTTTATTCCAAGACTGCTGAGAAAAGTTGCCGCATCGCTTTCTGCAGTGTAGCCACCCATTTCGCCAAACTCAGCTTCGAGCTCACCGGCCTTCATGTAATCGTCTTCGGTTGCTTCAGGATCAGCATAAATAGCATCCTTTTTATGCATTACATCCCACATTTTTTTGTGGCCCATCAGTACCGTGTTCAGCACGGTTTGCTCATCAAACTCAAAGTGGTTTTGCTTTAATACCGCCAAGCGCTCCCCGGGGGTAATTTCCACTGATCCTTTGTTTGGCTCAATTTCGCCACTGAGGATCTTTAAAAAAGTACTCTTCCCTGCACCATTGGCGCCAATAACGCCGTAACAGTTGCCCTTGGTAAAATTGATATTTACTTCATCGAACAATACCCGCTTACCGTAGGAGAGGGTTATATTTCTTGCACTGATCATAGTTGTGATTGTTTGCTAACCGATTAATGATCCGGTGAGCGTTTTTGAAGCCGCAAAGGTAGGTAAAAACAGGCAGGGAAGGGGTTTGAGAGGAAACAGGTTTTTAACGGCTTTCAAAAGCACATTCTGGTTTTTATCTGCCATTTAAAAAAAGCTGATCGCCCGGTTTACGGATGATCAGCTTTTGGAGATGATGTTTCGTTTAATCTTTTGCTATGGCAACTTCCGGCTGCAGTTCTCTTTTAAACAAATAAGTTGTAACCGACACTTCAGAATTCCGGGGTATTACTTCTACCAGCTTCCAGCCTTTTTTACCCATGTGGTTCAATGCATCGGCTGCTGATTTAAACTTTATAGCATTGCCAGCACTATCTGCTTCTGCAAACCGCTTATTAAAAAAAATGGTGGTGGGAGTTCGCTTTCCCTCATCAACTTCAAGATATATATCAGTTGATAACGTTGGGCTTTGAAGACGAACAAAACAATATTGTTCAATGGTTTCCTTCTGTTGTGCGGTTGTATGCACATAAACAGTGCTGCAGAAAAGAATGAGTAAAAGATGTTTCATAAACGTTTTTCAGCAAACTACAACGCCAAATGAAAAAACAGCGTTAATAAAAAAGCTGTATTGATTATTCAATACAGCTTTTACAAATCCTTAGCAGATGCTTATTTCAGTTCTTTGATCTTGATATTTCTGAACCAAACATGATTGCCATGATCCTGCAAACCAATGCGTCCTTTTTTGTATGTACCAAAATCTTTCATGTCTTTAAACTTACTGCCTGCAAGCATCTTTTTCCATCCTTCATCCCACATGGTGGTGGTTACCACTTTTACATTGTTCAGGTAAAACTCCAGTACACCGTTTTGTGATTTGATCTCTGCTGAATTCCATTCCAATGCCGGCTTTACTGTTTCCGGAGTTGATGTGATAAGATCATACAGATCGCCTGCACGATGTCTGGTGATCTTTGCATCGGGGTGACATGTATTATCAAGCACCTGCATTTCAGGCCCGGTCATCCATGGCCATTGATACTTGGCGGTGTCTTCATGAATGTAGAAGATGATGCCACTGTTACCGCAAGTGTCAATTTTCCATTCAATTTTCAAATGAAAATTATCAAATTCTTTATCACTTACAATATCGCCACCATCTTTGATCTGCCAGTTTTCTTTTTGCGATGCATCTAAATACAGCGATCCGTCTTCCTCCACTTTCCATGCACTGCCAACAGCTGCACCACCATATTTATGCCAGCCTGCTGTTGTTTTTCCATCAAACAAAGCAATCCACCCTTCTTCCTGTTCCTGTGCTGTTAACACAGAATTTGTTGGTGCCACCGGCTCTTGTGTTAATGTGTCGGAAGGTGAACCATTTTTTTCACCTTCATTATTACAGGATAATACAAAAGGAACAGCAGCAATCATTAAAAGTGAACGAACCATGCTTATTTATTTTTTAAAAGAAGAATATATTTCACCATCTGTTCTGCATCCGCAATATTTACTACAGCATTTGGCGGCATTGCCACATCACCCCAAACACCGCTGCCTCCTTTCACTACTTTTTCTGCAAGCATTTTAATATTCGCTTCTGTTGCTTCGTATTTGTTAGCTACATCACGGTAGGCGGGGCCAATTACTTTTTCATCAATTTTATGACAGGTGAGACAAAGATTTTCAGGCTTGGCCACAAGTACTAATCCTTTTTCATAATCAGGATTGTCAGTTGGTGAGGTAGCTTCTGCCGCTTCTGATGTTGCTGATTTTTGTTCGGCTGCTTCTTTGTTTTCAGTACCGGAACCACCACATGCAACAAATGTTAATACAACTGCAGATGTAATTAAA
The DNA here is from genome assembly GCA_009996555.1 of Chitinophagaceae bacterium. Classification (GTDB taxonomy): domain Bacteria; phylum Bacteroidota; class Bacteroidia; order Chitinophagales; family Chitinophagaceae; genus Lacibacter. The sequence continues at coordinate 5,182 of JAACZX010000041.1, forward strand.
ATCTTTTTCATGATCTATTGTTTTAAAGTTGAAAATTATCGTTTAATCAAGCCCTAAAATACGACGGTTTGTGGCAACATCACTACCGGCTCCTGCAAAATCATCAAATGTTTTATCAGTTACACGGATAATATGATTTTTGATAAACGCTGCACCTTCACGTGCCCCGTCTTCAGGATGTTTGATGCAGCATTCCCATTCCATCACCGCCCAGCCATCATAACCGTATTGGGTTAGTTTACTGAAGATGGTTTTGAAATCAACCTGTCCATCGCCGGGTGAACGGTAACGGCCAGCTCTGTTCAACCAACTTTGATAACCACCAAAGGTACCTTGTCTTCCACTGGGATTAAATTCTGAATCCTTTACATGAAATGCTTTAATGCGTTCGTGATACAGATCGATGTATTCAATGTAATCGAGTTGCTGCAAAACAAAATGCGAGGGATCGTATAACAAACATGCACGTTTGTGATTGTTTACTTTTTTTAAAAACATTTCATACGTAATGCCATCGAACAAATCTTCACCGGGATGAATTTCATAACAAACATCCACACCGCATTCATCAAAATAATTGAGGATAGGCAACCAGCGTTTAGCTAATTCTTTAAATCCTTCTTCCACCAATCCATCGGGTCGTTGTGGCCAGGGGTGAAATGTGTGCCACAATAATGAACCGCTGAATGTTGCGTGTGCTGTTATTCCTAAGTTTTGCGATGCTTTTGCACCGTACATTAACTGCTGCACTGCCCATTCCTGTCTTGCTTTGGGATTGCCTTTTACTTCATCAGCAGCAAATCCATCGAACATGGTATCGTATGCAGGATGTACTGCAACAAGTTGACCTTGCAAATGCGTACTCAGTTCAGAAATTTCTAAACCGTAACTGTTGATCTTTCCTTTCAACTCATCGGCATAGGTTTTACTTTCTGCCGCCAGTTTTAAATCGATCAATCGTTTTTCCCAGGTGGGAATTTGTACTGCTTTAAACCCTAATGATGCTGCCCATTCACAAATTGTTTCCAGACTGTTGAACGGAGCTTTATCGCCCATGAACTGAGCTAAGAAGATGGCTGGTCCTTGAATTGTTTTCATAAACCCCAACCCCTAAAGGGGCTATTTAGTTTTAGTTATGTAATGATCAACTGAATATGTTTTCAACAGTTGAGTTTCAATGTAAAGATCATCAGAGATATGCCGTAACAAGTCTCCCTTTAGGGAGATTTAGAGGGTAAACTCTTTCCATTTCACCTCACTCTTTCCGCTTTCAATTACATTATCTACAAAGGCCATTCCACGTACGCCTTCATTTACACCTGGAAAATCGAGCCACTCTTGTTTTGGTTCTTCGCCATTTGCTTTTGCACGAACAGTTAATACAAAATTGCGGTAGAGATTACCGAATGCTTCCAAATAACCTTCAGGATGACCTGCAGGTACACGTGTGTTATGTGCAGCAAACGAACTATTGTAACCGCCACCTGTTCTGTAAATTTCGGCTGGCTTATCAAGCCACTTAACGATTAATGTATTGGCATCTTCCTGTTTCCATTCTAATCCACCTTTTTCACCGTACACTCTAATTTTTACATTGTTCTCTTCACCCGCAGCAATTTGTGATGCCATCAGCACACCTGTTGCACCATTATTGAATTTTAAGAATGCAGCCCCATCATCATCCAGCAAACGGTTCTCAACAACAATATTTATATCAGCACAAAGATGTGTTACTTCCAAACCTGTAACATACTCTGCTAAATTGAAGGCGTGTGTGCCAATATCGCCCATGCATCCAGCCTTGCCGCTTTTTTTCGGATCGGTACGCCAGCTTGCCTGCACATTACCCGATCCTTCAAGGAAGGTACTCAACCAACCTTGCGGATACTCCACATATATTTTTCTGATCTTTCCCAACGCTCCGCTTTTTACCAATTGCTTCGCCTGCTTTACCATTGGGTAACCGGTGTAGGTATGACAAAGCAGTAAGCTCAATCCTGTTTCTTCCACTTTTGCTTTCAGTTGCCTGGCTTCATCCAGTGTAAAGGTGATTGGCTTTTCAATTACTACATTGAATCCTTTTTCCAACGCCATCATGGCCGGATCGAAATGCACAAAGTTGGGTGTAACAATACTTACAAAGTCAATCCGCTTATCAGCCGGCATTGCTGCTTCTTTTTCCAGCATTACCTTGTAATCGGTGTAAATACGATCCTTATCAAGGAATAGCATATTACCTGATTCAACAGCTATTTCAGGATTGGCGCTTAGTGCACTTGCAACCAATTCAACCTGTCCATCCATATTCAGCGCAATGCGGTGTACAGCGCCAATAAATGCATCCTTGCCACCACCAATCATTGCCATGCGAAGTTTTCTGCTCATAATATCAATCGTTCTAAAATGAAAAAATTCTATTGTGAATGGTGAATTGTGAGTGATGCAAGTTCAAAAAAGCTTATTCACCATTCACAACTCACCACTTTACCATCCCGTTCTGTATTCACGTTTCACAAACTGATTGGCTTCATCAAAGTTTGTGATCTTCATATTGGCAGCATCCCACAGTAATTTCTTGCGGCCAAGGTATTTATCACCCCATCCTGTAAGTTTTGGATTCTTGATCATCCATGAACGAATTGCAAGGTTACCCATCAATATACTTTCTGTAAACGGACCTGCATATTCAAATGGTGAACTTGTTTCGCCTTTTCCATATCCTTCAATACATGCGTTTACCCATTGCACATAATGTCCTTCAGGTACACGCTTCAGTTTTGGTGCTGGAAGTTTTTCCTGCTTCATGCGTTTCGTTGGTAACAGTGTTGGTTTTTCACCATAGCAGCCACTCATCATCTTACCTTTTGTTCCTTCAAAAATTACACCACCATCCCAGTTGCCCATTTCTTCATCGGGTAATAATTCTTCCGGGCGTTTCGGTAACAATCCACCATCCATCCAAGTAACTTTTATTTGTCCTTTACCATCAGTACGTGGATAGTTCAAATGAATGATGGAAGCAGGCGGACAACTATCAATATAACCAGCTTCTGTCCATGCAGCAGTAAACTGGTTTGGCAAACTACACTCTACTTCATTGGGGTAAAGAATTGGAAGTATACGGTAAATAGGATCCATAATATGGCAAGCCATATCGCCCAATGCACCAGTACCAAACGACCACCAACCTCTCCAGTTGAATGGATGATAAGCCGGATTGTAATCTTCATATTTTGACGGACCGATCCACAGATCCCATTTAAAATTTGCTGGCACTGTATGTGTTCCACTTGGTTTAGCTAAACCCTGCGGCCATACGGGACGGTTAGTCCATGCATTCACACTTGTTACTTTACCAATCAAACCGGCATCATACCATTCCTTCATTAAACGCACACCATCACCGCTACCACCCTGGTTACCCATTTGTGTAACTACTTTGTATTTTTTTGCTGCCTGTGTAAGCATGCGTGCTTCATAAATATCATGTGTTAAAGGCTTTTGCACATAAACGTGTTTGCCCATTTCCATGGCAGCTAATGTTGCAATAGCATGTGTATGATCAGGTGTTGATACTGATACTGCATCAATATTATTTTTTTCCTTCTCCAGCATTTCTCTGAAATCATAATAGAATTTGGCTTTAGGAAAACGCTTAACTGAACCTGCAGCCTGTGCTTCATCCACATCACAAAATGCCACAATATTTACTTTCGGGCTTTTTGCAAACTCTGCAAGATCGCTGGCCCCTTTACCACCAGCGCCAATACCTGCAATGTTTAACCTGTCGCTTGGTGCTATATATCCTTTACCACCTAATACATGACGGGGTACAATAATGAAACCGGCAGCAGCGAGTGAACCGGTTTTCAAAAAATCTCTTCTCGTTTTGCTGTTGGGCATAAGTATGAGTTATAAAAGAGTAAGTAATGCTTTACGCCGGTTATGCTTTTGTATTAAATGAAATACAATCTTTCAGATCTTTTTCGGTGTAAGCCATGTTATATTGTTTCAGCACATCATCCGGCACTCCATTCCATTGGTTTGGCCTGTTGCCTTCGTAGCCGATATCTTTTACGCCAATTTCTGAGGTATAAAAACCTGTTGCTGTTAAGTTACGCATGAGGTTAAAAAAAGCTACGCCTTGTTTCATTTCCGGCTTTGCTTTTTCAGGATAAGCAATATCATCAACAATAGCGATCTGCTGTTTACTGTCGCAATCAACAAATGCTTTTTCAAAACGTTTGCTGCTTTCAAGATCAAGCCAGCGTAATCCGCCACGCATAGGTATTTTGTGGTGCGGCATATCTTTTACAATAAACTCAATAAAGTCGGGTACACCTGCTTCACTTGCACTGCCGCTTACTTCATCTTTCGGAATAATAAGATCGGCCAGTACAGTAATCGTAGCCATTTCATGCTTGCTGAAAAAAGTTTCCGCCATTAGTTTGGCTTCTATTTCCGCTTCTTCTTTTGTGCGGTCAATAGTACTTGCTCCTGCTGTTTTCTCCGGTGTGGTATTTGCTTTTTCATCAGCAGATTTACATGCATCTACCAATACAGATGATGCAACAGTACCAACTAAAATGGCTCGAATGGAATCTCTTCTTTTCATAATGTACCCCCCAACCCCCTAAAGGAGGCTTTTTACTTTTATTCGTTGATGATATGATGAACAAAGTCTCATCTGTTTAATATCTATTTTACAAAACATTAATACCAGTTACCTTAAGCCTCCCTTTAGGGAGATTAGAGGGTTTGTTTTACAAATTCCCTTTCTTCAATTCACTAACAATAAATTCACTTGCACGCATGCTTAATGCAAGTATCGTCCAGGTAATATTTTTATCTGCCTGCGATACAAAGGCTGCACCATCAACCACAAACAGATTTTTACAATCATGTGCCTGGTTATGTTTATTCAACGCACTGCGTTTGGGATCGTTGCCCATACGTGCAGTACCAGCTTCGTGAATGATCTTACCCGGTGCTTCCAAACCATAATTATTTTCAGCACCATCATCGCCACCCCATGTAATAATAGCACCCATGTTGTGCATGATCTCTTTAAATGTTTCTTTCATGTGCTTCGCCTGTTTAATTTCATGCTCACTCCACTTTACATTAAACTTCAGCACAGGAATACCATACTGGTCCACCACATCAGGATCAATAGCACAATAATTTGTTTCTACAGGAATAGCCTCGCCACGTCCGGCCATGCCAACATTGGCACCATAGAAATAACGCATGTCTTCTTTCAACGATGCTCCATAACCACCTGCTTCTTTTTGTTTACCTGCAACTGCATATTTTCCATTCATCATTTGAATGTTCATACCAAAGCCATAAGCAGGTTGTCCCATACCTCCCCAATATTCAATATGGTAACCACGGGGGAAATCAAGCTTTTTATTGTCTAACCACCAGGGTG
>JAACZX010000356.1 GCA_009996555.1 Chitinophagaceae bacterium
GCGAGTGTAATGGGTACTTGGAAAGTGATCAACACTGGCGGACCCAATGGCAACGATGGCAAAAATTTAAAGACCGATCTGCGCATGCAACTCGATCGTGGAGAAGAGTGGAAACAAATGTTTGAAGAAGCATGGCGTTACGAACGTGATTATTTCTACGATCCTAATATGCATGGCCGCAACTGGAAGGAAGTATATGAACGTTATGCGCCACTTGTTCCTTTCATTAAACACAGGGCTGATCTTACATACATTCTCGATCAGGTCAATGGTGAGTTAAGTGTAGGACATAGTTTTGTTTTTGGTGGTGATTTTCCTGAAGTGGAAAGTCCGAGTGTTGGATTACTTGGTGCTGATCTTGTTGCAGAGAATGGGCGTTGGAAAATTGCACGCATCTACACCACCGAAAGTTGGAACCCCGGATTAAGCAGTCCGCTTGATCGTCCGGGAATCAATTTGCAAAATGGGTATTACCTTGTTGGTATCAACGGAAAAGAATTAACTGCAAGCGATGATCCTTACAAAGCATTGGATGGAACAGCCGATGTGCAGACAGTTTTACACATCAACAGTAAACCAACGTTTGAAGGCAGCTGGAAAGAAATTGTAAAACCATTGCGGAATGAAAATGCTTTACGTCAGCGTGTGTGGGTGGAAGATAACCGCCGGTTGGTTGATAGTTTATCGAACGGTAAACTGGCTTATGTGTGGGTGCCCAACACCGGTGGTGGTGGTTTTGTGAGTTTCAACCGTTACTATTTTGCACAGCAGGATAAACTGGGTGCAGTAATTGATGAGCGTTTTAACGGCGGTGGTTTGCTGGATGATTACATGGTTGATTTGATGACACGCACCATACGTGCATCACTCACCAACGAAGTGCCCAACGGGAAGCCGATGAAATTACCTGCCGGTATTCTCGGACCAAAAGTGTTACTGATCAATGAACAGGCAGGTTCAGGTGGTGATTTCTTTCCATGGATCTTCCGTCAGCAGAAAGCAGGCTTGCTCATTGGTGCACGCACCTGGGGTGGATTGGTAAAATCATCAGTGCATTATTCATTGGTAGATGGTGGCGCACTCACAGCACCGGATAATGCGGTTTTCGATCCCATCAACAGAAAATGGGTGGCAGAAAATGAAGGCGTACCACCGGATATTGAAGTGCGTCAAGATGCAAAATCGTTGCAGGAAGGTCGTGATCCGCAATTGGAACGTGCAGTAAAAGAATTGATGGAACAGCTGAAGAAGTTACCGGCCATGGATATAAAAGTGCCGACTTATCCAACACCGGTGAAAGTAAAAAACTAAACAGTTGGAGATAATAAAAAAGGAAGCACAATTGTGCTTCCTTTTTTTTATGATCGAATGAATTGTCAACTAGTTTATTCCGCCACAAACACCACTTCGTATGTTTTTACAACGCCTTTGTAGTTGAATGTTACAACTGCTTTTCCATCTTTTGCTGCAGCTTGTGTAATGCTCACTTTTACACTTCGGTTGTTGGAAGATGCTGTTACTTTCGGAACAGTGGTTGTACTTGCAGGTACTTTCACCGTTGTCTGGTACAGATTGTACTCTGTGATTCCATTGGCATTGGTTGATCGAACCGGTGTAGCCGGCATGTCAATTGCTTTTCCATTCACCAGAATGCTGACAACAGGAACAACAGGCCGCACCAATTTCTTTTTTGCTGAACTGAAACCAAGTCCACTTAAATTGAACAGTACATCGGTGCTATCTCCTTCGGCTACTAAAAAAATTGCATGCTTTTTATCAAGCTGATCAACATACTTCGCTACATCAATTGTGAATTGTGTTACTTCCTGTTTGGCATTTGCCGGTACAATAATTTCACCGATCTTTTTACCGTTCCATGTTGCATTATCCCAAGGTCCATCGAGCCATACATTTACCTTAAACGATTTTGCGGTGGTGGGTGTAAGGAACAAATGAAACTTCGTTTGATTGCCCGGTTTCGTTCCTTCAAAAGCTTTTAATCCGTTTTTGTTTTGTGCCAGTCCGCCAAACCCGAAATATTTGTAACCGATGACGTTGCCGTTTTTTACTTTTTCAATCGGCATATGATTATCCCAGATATCCCACGAATCCTGCTGAATAGATGGGGTTGACAGATAGCATGCATACCCGGCAGAATAATAATTATAAGGATCGAGGCCATAGAAATGAAAACCTTCCGACGTTACTTCAGCACCTTTGTATTCTTTGCCCTGGCTGTCTTTGGCTGTCCACAAATGATTGGTTGCATAAGGATCGTATGCTCTGATCGTAACCTTTCCACCATCAGCCACCGGTTTTTCATCAGCAACAACCGTAACCGGTGCTACCATGGGCTGGCGTGCATAACCAAAACCACGGGGCGGACGGTGATAAAATGCATACCACTGCCCGTTGATGTCCTGTATACTTCCATGTGTATTGTGCCCGGAGTAACTTGTTTGCAAAGCTGTTCCATCCTGGTTAAGTACCGGCGCACGTGAATCCACCAACACACCACCACTTTTCCAGGGACCTAAAGGTGAATCGGCATAGGCATAGCGCAGGGTAGAGTTGGAGCTACCCAATCCATAATCCGGGCCGGAATAACCACTGTACACCGT
>JAACZX010000709.1 GCA_009996555.1 Chitinophagaceae bacterium
ACGTTACAAAAGAAACACTTGAAAAACTGCAGGCTGAGTTACAACACATGCGTGGGGTGGAACGTCCTGCGGCATCGAAAGCCATTGCAGAAGCCCGTGAAAAAGGCGATTTAAAAGAGAATGCAGAATATGATGCGGCCAAGGAAGCGCAGGGTTTGCTGGAGGCAAAGATCAGCCAGCTGGAGGGTGTTATTGCCAGTGCAAGAATTCTCGACGAAAGTACTATTGACACAAGCCGTGTAGCTATATTAACCAAGGTGACCATTACCAACCTTGCTACCAAGAAAAAAATTACTTACCAGATCGTTAGTGAGCAGGAAGCTGATCTGAAAGCCGGAAAAATATCTGTTACATCACCAATTGGCAAAGGTTTGCTGGGTAAGGAAGTGGGCGAAGTGGCCGAAGTGCAGGTGCCTGCTGGTATTGTAAAGTTTAAGGTGGAAGATATAACGGTGTAAGGAAAGAAGAGACAAGGTGCAAGGGGCAAGGTGCAAGAGACAAGGCACAAGGTGCAAGAAACAGGGCACAAGGCACAAGGTGGAAAACGGGCAGTAGTATTTGCTACCTTTAGCTGAATGAAGAAAGGATCTGCCATACAACGTGTCATCTTTTATCTTCGTTCAAAATTGTTTGGAGGTATGAGCATTTTTTCAAAGATCATAGCAGGTGAAATACCATCGTACAGAATTGCAGAGAACGATCGCTTCTATGCTTTTCTTGATATTTTTCCAATGGTGGAAGGGCATACGCTGGTGGTAACAAAAAAAGAAGTTGATAAGATATTTGATGTGGATGATGCTGATCTTGCGGAGCTGCTGTTGTTTGCCAAGCCAATTGCAAAAGCCATGGAAGCAGCATTTGACTGCGATCGTGTGGGCATTGCCACTGTGGGGCTGGAAGTGCCGCATGCACATTTGCACCTGGTGCCGATTAACAGTGCCGATGATCTGAACTTTACCCGGCCAAAACTGAAGTTAACCGATGAGCAGTTGAAAGCTGCTCAGCAAAAAATACTGCAACAATTAAATCAACAGTAAGCAATGACCGAAATACGTTACGATCAGTACGGCTATAAACGTAAGAAAGGGAAAAGAAGTCCACGCCCTATGTTGATCACCATTTTATGTGTTGCATTATTTGCGTGGGGAATGGGGGAGATCGTTTTTTCCTACACCGGTAATACTGCCTTGAACAAAAGCGGTGTTGATACACTTTACCCCGCTATTAATGCATTGATGATGGTGTTCAGCTTTGTGGCTTTGAGTGGTACATGGACCATGGAAAAATGGGGCCCCATCAGTTTTGTAATTGTTGTTACGCTGAAACTATTTGTTGACCTGTTGTTTGGTCATTTTAACCCGCTGTATTTACTGGCATATATTCCTGCCGTGGTTTTTTTGCTGAACCTGAAAAAAATGCGGAAAACAGATTAATACTTCAAGGATGAAATTAAGAAAGCCTGCCTGTTTGTATGTTGTAGTACTGCTTGCAGGCTTCTTTTTTGTTATGCCCGCTTCAGCCCAGATGTATTTGCTGCGATCAAAAAAAGCAGTTACAAGAATGTTTCACCAATATGGAGAGAAAAGTAAAATCAATATTGCAGAAAACAAAGCAGACAATACGGTACATCTGCAGGTGCGTGACAGCTCTTTCCGAAAACTTGACGTTACCTGTTACTTTAACGCAAAGAACAAATGCTATAAACAAACCAAAACAACCGATTGTGCAGAATGCTTTGATAAGTATTTTTCAGAAGTGATGAAGATGAAGAGCTATGGCTGGAAAAAAGTATCGGACCACTTGTATATTTCAAAACCATTCTGGGCTACTGCATTGCTCATTGATCCTGCTGTTCCTTTTTCGTTTTCACTTGTGCAGGAACATTTTTCAAGAAGCGAACACAAACAACTGTATGAAGGATTGAAACAGTAATCACTTCCTTATTCTTCCTGCATTTTGTTTTACAAAATCTTCCCAGTTTTTTACTTTCCCTAAGGTTTTCAGTAACGGTTTGTTTGTTTGGAAATGATGGCAAAGGGCAACAGACAATGCATCGGTAGCATCGTAATATTTTGGTTTTGCTTTAAAGTGAAGATAGTGCTGCAGCATTTTCCACACCTGTTCCTTATCTGCATTACCACTGCCTGTTACCGCCTGTTTTACTTTTTTGGGTGAATATTCTGTTACAGCAAGTCCGGCACTCATAGCAGTGGCAATGGCCACACCCTGCGCCCTGCCCAGCTTTAGCATACTTTGTACGTTTTTTCCAAAAAACGGTGCTTCAATGGCAAAGTCGGTGGGTTTGTGTGTTTCAATAACCTCTTTTACTTTTTCGTGTATGAGTTGCAGGCGCAGGTAAACATCTTTATGCTTCGCCAGTTTCAGCACATCCATTTCTATTAAATGCAATTCCTGTTTCTGAATACCAATCAATCCATAACCCATAACAACAGTACCCGGATCGATACCCAATATGATTTTCGAAAATTTTTGCAAGGAGCAGATTATTTTTGACCAAAATAAACAGAAACTGAACAGGAACTTCAAAATCTTCGTCAATTACTTTCTTGGCCCCGTACTTTTTGTGTGGATCAGTATTTCGTTGTACAAGCAGGTGATG
>JAACZX010000710.1 GCA_009996555.1 Chitinophagaceae bacterium
GCAGAATTGAATAAAGCCTATCCTATCACGACTTCGGCAAAGAAAATGTTTGATGCATTTGAATCGCAGTATGCTGATCAGGTAAAGTTAATGGCGACTTTTAAAACACCTTTTGATTACGTAGTTGCTTTGTTTATCATAGCATTAATGCCGGCAATAGTTGAGGAGGTTTTTTTTCGTGGAGGATTGCAGTCCATTTTAATGAAATGGAAAAATAATTCTCAGCTCTACACGGTCTTCTTTTTTATACTTGTTGGATTTGCCTATTATATTTCTGTAGAACAAAAAGGCTTAAGTTGGATTTTCTACCTGGTATTATTGATACCATTGGTTATATGTTTAGTTGTTTCCGATATTCAGGCGTTTATAAGTAAGTGGACAAATTATCCGGTAGCAGCAATACTTCTTACAGGTTTAATCTTCAGTGCCATCCACTTTTCATGGTATGGCTTTATTCCACGTGTGGCATTAGGTATGGTGCTTGGTTATATTTTTTATTACACGGGCAATTTGTGGTACAGCATTCTTGCGCACTTCTTCAATAATGCGTTAATGGTGAGTATTCTTTACTGGCAATACACAAAAGAAAAAAAGATCGACATGGAAGTGGGCGACAGTGCTCCATGGTGGGCGGGGCTCATCAGTGCTGTAATCTTGGCCGGGCTTTTTATTCTGCTGAAAAAACTGAGTGAGACAAAAGTGCATCCTGATAGTATTGCAGAGAACAATAAACATTTTCCAAACGACCGATATCTTAAATAGACCGCATGGCATTTAATCTGCAAACATTCCGCACAAGAGCAATTACTGCTGTTTTATTTGCAGTAGTGATGTTGCTTGGCCTGTTGTGGAACAAATGGAGTTTCCTTTTACTCTTCAGTATCATTCATTTCGGCTGCTGGTTTGAATACCAGAAACTTGTTTGTCTAATCGATAAAGGATATGCAACCATCAATCCGTTCCATAAATACGGCGTGATGATTGGTGGTTATGGCTTGATGTTATTCTTTACTGCCGATTGGTACATTGCTGGAAATGTATCGCTGCATTCAGTTGGCTGGATGCTGATGCTTGCCGGATTTTTGCTGGTACCCATCAGCGAACTATTGTTTTCAAAACAATTTCATTTCAAAAACATTGCTCATTCTTTTTTTGGGCTGGTCTATATATCCCTAAGCTGGGCATTGCTGATGCATTTACGCAGCGGTGCATTGTGGTTGCCGCATAATGGCGAGGATATGTTTTCAAACATTTCCATACTGCTGGCTAAAATAAGCGGCTATGCTGTACCGTTAATTATCGTCGGCTCTATCTGGATCAACGATACCATGGCTTACATTGTTGGGTCGCTCATTGGAAAAACACCCTTGAGTGCTGTTTCGCCCAAAAAAACATGGGAGGGAACAATTGGTGGAATTATTCTGGCAGTAGCGGCAATGTATGGTCTTGCACTGTTGTGCCAGTCATCATCGGCATGGTTATGGGCAACAATTGCTTTTGTGGCGGCAGTTACAGGAACAGCTGGTGATTTGCTGGAAAGTAAGTTGAAACGATTGGCAGGGGTAAAAGACAGTGGCAGTTTTATGCCGGGCCATGGTGGCTTCCTCGACAGGTTTGATTCTTTATTACTCGCCACAACGTTTGTGTGGCTCTTATTAAAACTGATAAGCTGATGTTACGATTTTGTTTTGCTTTATTACTGCTGGGCATTATTTCCTGTAAAAACAAAAAACAGGAAAGTACGCCTGCTCCTGTTATTGCAGAACAGAAAGCCGTATCGGAAGTGGAAGAAGTAACTGCAGCAGTGAGTGCCTTATTACCCTTGCCCAGCTCTTACCAGTTAAAGCGTGCAAAAAAATGGTATGATGCTTCTGGTGAAAACTGGCTGGTATTATACGAAACCGGTGCTTACATTGAAAAAGGAAAAACCAATGCCTCGGCAAAACTTTCTGCGGTACTGTACCAGAAAACCGACAGTGGTTTTGTAACAAAATGGAAAATGAAAGACCACATCAGCGATTGTGGACTTGATATTACCTGTTCGTTTTACGATGATCATTTAACCATTACGGATCTTGACAGCAACGGCATTGCTGAAATAACAATGGTGTATGCACTCAGCTGTAAAGGCGATGTGAGCCCTAACGAAAAAAAGCTGCTGATGTATGAAGGTATTCAGAAATATGCCATTCGTGGTGAGGAGTTGATGCTGCTGCAAAAAGATACACTTGGCGGAAGCTGGAATGCTGATACTGCCTTCAGCAAAGCCCCCAAAGTATTTTTGGCCTATGCTGTTGAGCATTGGCAGAAGTTTGGCAAACAGGAATTTCAATAGGCCGAATCTTTGTACTTTCGCTGTTCAAATTCATTCCATGACCATTCACAGAGAAGGTTTTAAAAGTATTTCCATTGCAGCAGTATTGTTTGTGATCATTAACCTGCTGGCATTTAATTTCCTTAGTGCATCGATGCCTGTTGTTGCATGGCTGTTGTTTGCAGTTACATTGTTTTTCTTTCTGTTTATTGTTTCTTTCTTTCGTATACCACGTCGTGTTACCCCTAAAAATGACCATGCCATTTACAGTCCCTGCGATGGTAAAGTGGTGGTGATAGAAGA
>JAACZX010000357.1 GCA_009996555.1 Chitinophagaceae bacterium
TTTTGCTCAACACTTCCAGCCCATTGATATGATCGCTGTGTTCATGCGAAATGAAAACGGCTTTCACCTGCTGCATATCAAGCCCCAGGCGTTTCATTCTTTTTTCAGTTTCACGACACGATAAACCCGCATCAATCAACACAGCCGTAACACCGTTACTTACGTAATAACAGTTTGCATTACTGCCCGAGTTAAGTGAAGCGAAATAAACAGCCATCGGGTAAAATTAAGCAATCAGCATTGTTCTGCTGATGGATGAGCCGCATTTATCTTTTGCGGATATGAAGTTTTTTGCCCGGTTTTAATTTCTTTAAACGAACAGCAGCTTTGGCTTCTGCATGAATAATAATATGCACACCTTCCGCCCCGGTTGAAATTTCGCAATGATGAATAGCCAGTTCTTCAAAATTCAATTCAAGCTTATCGCTTTTATTGCCTTTGGCAATGGCATTTTCCACCAAACGTGGAAGAGTATCGATCAGCGAATGCAACTCAACCACCAGTTGCGATGCAATGGTATCTTTCAGCTGTTTGTGCAGAAGCATATCGCCGGCCGCTACCAACGCATTATCGCTGCTTACGGTATAATCAAAATCCTTAACCGTTAATGCCAGAGTAGTCGCATCAAAATCCAGCTTACCACTTGCCACCAGTTTTGCAGATACATCGTTGCCGGTTTTTACTTCAACGGAAATACCCGCAGCCGATGCGTATGCCCGTACCGATTTTATATCGAGCGAATAGCCCTCTGCTGTAATTGTTTTTCCTTTCAGGTGCTCATTCAGCTGATCATTTATTTCATCAAAAGAAGTAAACGCATACAAATGAATATCGGAATGGGGTGAAGGATCTTTCAGCAGCTTGTAAGGCGGCAATGCTGCCACAGGTTGTAAGGCTGTTGTATCCGTAAGCATTTTTGTTGTAGCCAGCACTTTCGTTTGGCAGATGATGGCTGTTTGATCAAGCATAATTTTCCCCTCAATAGATGTGCAGTAAAAACGCAACCACAACATTTTCTTTTTACGGTTGATGATCATTGGCTTTTGCAGATCGTTCCACACTTTTTCAATTGGTTGCCGCATTGATACCGATTGACTGATCTCTCTGTCGAGTATGGTTGTAAGTTGTTTTTCATTTTCCTCCACCCATGCGTTGATCTTTTTGGTGAGATTTTTTTTGAAAGGGCCTAAACGAAACACAGGTTCTTTTACCCATTCAATTTTCCTGATGCGGAAAGCAGTAACAAGTCCCCAGTCTTTTTGCAATGAAACAGGAGTTGAAAGCTGCACATTTACAACTGTGGTTACGGCTTCGGCAGAATTCGTAAGTCCTTTTCCTAACCTGCTTTTTGTAAGTATTATTTCGGCCTGTAACGGAACTGTGCAGATCAATTCTTTCCCGTTTGAACGGATGGTTATACTTCCCCGCTTTGTAAAAGAAAGTATTGCTTCATCACGTTCATCATTCAACGGGTTTATAACCGTTTCAAGAAACTTTCCTTTGATAACATTGTTGATCCATTGCTCAAAATTTCTCAACTCATACTTTACAGGAAGATTAAATACTGACAATGGAAGATCAACAGTTGCACTATCTGTTATTGCCAAAGGTGGAGGTGCTGCAGTTTGCTGCATACAGCCACGGCAGCCTGTAAACAAAGCAACCACCACAACTGTTCCTGCTATGATTGATAATGATCTCATTGGCTGTATTGCTGAATATACTCAATAAATACGAAGCACAACAATGTGCAGTTCTCTCTATACATAAACAGTACCGTAAACGTATTATGCCCGCATCTCTCATCCTATCTGCCTGATATTGTGACGAAAAAAATTTCTCACTTGTATTTCTTACTTACGAAAAATAAATTTCATTTGCTCTTAACGTTTCCACATCCTGTGAATAAGTACCTTTATGAAAATCAGTTTTCAATAAGTAATATTGGAATAGATGGAAGGGTTAGAAGTATCGCACCCAAAACGATACTAATTGTGAACATGGTTTGGTTCTGAAATCTTATTACTACAGCAGATCTGCGTAGGACACAATATTCCGGTACCGGCCGCTAAACTGAAAAGCTTTGACAGAAACGATCATCAACCTCGAAACCGTTAACCCGATCGAATTTTTTGGTGTTAACAATGGCAAGCTCGACATTCTCAAGAAAAAATTTCCGCTCTTAAAAATTTTATCACGTGGCACACAGATCAAGTTAAGTGGCAGCCCTGAACAGGTGGACCAGGCCAAAGAAAAAATTGATCTGCTCATTGCTTACTTAGAACGGAACGGGCAACTCAGCGAAAATTATTTTGAACAGATCCTTGGTGGCGATGACCAGGAAACAGTAGATGCATTTGTGGAACGAAACCCAAGCGAAGTACTGGTGTTTGGTCCGAATGGCCGTACTGTGCGTGCAAGAACACAGAACCAGAAAAGAATGGTGACAGCAGCAGACAAAAACGATATTGTGTTTGCCATTGGACCTGCAGGTACCGGTAAAACATACACAGCTGTTGCACTGGCTGTTCGTGCATTAAAGAACAAGCTGGTGAAGAAGATCATTCTTACACGCCCGGCTGTTGAAGCAGGTGAAAGCCTTGGTTTTTTACCCG
>JAACZX010000358.1 GCA_009996555.1 Chitinophagaceae bacterium
AGAAGTGTCTTCTGAGTTAAAACAAACATTGATCCATTGCCAGGGCGATATGCATCTTGCAGTGGCAAAATGGAAAATTGAAAATCAGCACAAGCTGGAAGTGAAGTTTATCAAACCACGTATTCCTTATCGTGAAACCATACGCCGCAGTGCCGATAGTATGTACCGTCATAAAAAACAAAGTGGTGGCAGTGGCCAGTTTGGTGAAGTGCATCTGCGTATTGAACCCTGGTACGATGGTATGGCCGATCCTGCTGACCTGAATGTAAGAGGAAAAGAAGTACACGATCTTCCATGGGGTGGTAAGCTGGTATATTATAATTGTATTGTTGGCGGTGCCATTGATCAGCGGTTTCTTCCATCTGTTTTAAAAGGTGTAATGGAAAAAATGCAGGAAGGTCCGCTTACCGGATCGTATGTGCGTGATGTGCGGGTGAGTGTGTATGATGGTAAGATGCATCCTGTTGACAGCAATGATATTTCCTTTAAGATAGCCGGGCTGCAGGCATTCCGCCAGGCATTTCAGCAAGCCGATCCGCAGATACTTGAACCAATGTATCATGTGGAAGTGCTTTGCCCAGAAGATCTAACCGGTGCTGTTATTGGCGATCTGCAAACAAGAAGGGCAATGGTGGAAGGAATGGATACGGAAGGACATTTTACAAAAGTGATCGCTAAAGTTCCATTGGCTGAAATGCAGGACTACAGCAGCAATCTGCGTTCGTTCACGCAAGGCCGTGCAAAATTCAGGATGCATTTCCTGGAGTATGAACCACTGCCGTTTGAAGTACAACGCAAGCTTGCTGATGATTACAGTAAAGTAGCGAAGGAAGAAATGATGGCTTAACTGGCTTAGCCCTGATTGCAAAGTGCAGCTGCTGAAAACAGCTGCACTTTTTTATTGCCTGTTCAGCAGTGTTATTTTCTGCCACGGTTTATCCGCACAAAAATAAAAACAAGCAGTGCTATTACAGCCAGCACAATGAAAATACCAAACCCCATACCGGCTTTAAATATTCCTTCAATCACATTGCATCCGCTTAACGTGGAGCTGAACAGAACGGCAACTAATTGGTTGATGTAATTTGTTTTGTTCATTGTTTACTATTTAAGAAGTTAAATGTTTATATCCCTGTCAATTGGGTTTAACTAACAACATTTAGTGGAAGAAGCAAAGGAGCAGCAGCAAACTGTTGCTCCTTATAGCTGTGTATATAGAAGTGAACATTATTAATAACAACGCTGCTGTTTAAGTACAACAACCGTATCATCTTTTATGCAAAACAAAAACAGGAATTGTTTTCAAGGGGTAAGTGCTTGTTTATAACTATAAAAAAATCATGCCAAAGCGAATGTTGTTTTATCAGTATAACAATTACGCAGTATTTAAATTCCTTTTGTAAAAAATGCTTATTGCATTTGTGTTCTTCTGTTAACACTTGTTTGTATTCTGTTTGTAAACAGAGTTTTACTTATCTTCCTTTCATGAATCAACCAACGACTGCTTCTTCCGGCATCTGGAAAGTGATTGCCGCATCCTCGATGGGTACCCTGATTGAATGGTACGACTTTTACATTTTTGGTATGCTTGCCAAAACAATTTCAACACAGTTTTTTCCTGAAGGAAATGATGTAGCTGCATTGTTGAGTACATTGGCCATTTTTGCAGCAGGTTTTATCATTCGTCCTTTTGGTGCATTGTTGTTTGGCCGGCTTGGCGATTTAATTGGCCGCAAGTACACATTTCTTTTAACACTGGTGTTAATGGGTACATCTACTTTTTTAATTGGGTTAGTGCCCGGTTATAAAACAATTGGCGTACTGGCTCCCATTCTTGTTTTGTTACTGCGGTTAGTACAAGGTCTTGCTCTTGGTGGCGAGTATGGTGGTGCTGCTACTTACGTGGCCGAACATGCGCCTGCAAATAAACGTGGGCTGTACACCAGCTGGATACAAACGACTGCAACACTTGGTTTGTTTGTTGCGTTGGGTGTTATCCTTCTTGTAAAATCAAGTATGAGTAACGATGCATTTGATGCAGAGTGGGGCGGATGGCGTTATCCGTTCTGGGTATCAATTCTTTTGGTGGGTGTATCTATTTACATCCGCATGAAGATGAAAGAATCTCCGCTGTTTGCAAAACTCAAACACGAAGGAAAAACAAGTACCAATCCATTGAAAGAAAGTTTTAGCCACAGAGCAAATTTTAAAATGGTATTGCTGGCATTGTTTGGTGCAGTAATGGGGCAGGGTGTTATCTGGTACACCGGCCAGTTTTATGCGCAGAATTTTTTGGAGAGCGTTTGTAAAATTGAGTTTGAACAAAGCCGGGTCATTATGTTATGGGCCATTGCTTTTGCAACACCGTTCTTCCTGTTCTTTGGCTGGCTGAGTGATAAGATCGGAAGAAAGTGGATCATGTTAATTGGTATGTTACTGGGCATTCTTACATACCGGCCTATCTTCAATGAGTTTCTGAGAGATACCAATGTAAAAGAATGGCAAATAACAGAAGCCAATAAAAGTGAAACAACAGCAACGCATGAAGCAATTGCATCATCACCCGATTCGTTGCGTATTGCTGTTACCAATCTTTACTTTGCTGATGATGCATG
>JAACZX010000359.1 GCA_009996555.1 Chitinophagaceae bacterium
GCCGTTAAGTTACAAACAGTTTGGCATAAAATATTGATAATGTTTATTGAACCGAATATAAAAGGCGATCGCCGGGGGTGGATTGAAGTGATCTGTGGTTCCATGTTCAGTGGAAAAACAGAAGAGCTTATCCGCCGATTAAAGCGGGCACGTATCGCCAATTTGAAAGTGGAAATATTTAAACCGGCTGTGGATGTACGTTACGATGATGTAAAAATTGTATCACATGATGAAAATGCAATTCAATCCACCCCTATTGATAATTCGCAAAAGATATTGCTGCTTGCACAGGATGTAGAAGTGGTTGGTATTGATGAAGCACAGTTTTTTGATCCTGAGATCACCAATGTATGCGAACAGCTGGCATTGCGTGGGGCCAGGGTTATTGTTGCCGGGCTTGATATGGATTATAAAGCGCAACCCTTTGGGCAAATGCCCAACCTGCTGGCTGTGGCCGATTATATTACCAAGCTGCATGCCATTTGTGTGGTGTGTGGTAATATTGCCAATTATTCGTACCGCACATCAAGCGAAGGCGGACAGTTGCTATTGGGCGAAAAAGACAAATACGAACCTCGTTGCCGTCATTGTTATCATTTATAAACCTAAGCTCACATTGGTTTCTGCAAAAAAGATACTGACACTGTTTAAAAAAGATCTGCTGCTGGAAGTAAGGCAGCAGTATACTTTTTATGGCATTGTTCTCTACATCGCCTGCACAGTTTATATCCTGTTTCTGGCAATCAGCGAACCCGATGCATCAGTATGGAATGCACTGTTTTGGGTGAATATGCTATTCATCAGCATTAATGCAGTAGCAAAAAGCTTTCTGCAGGAAAGCCGTGGCCGCATGCTGTATTATTATACCATTGCCAGCCCGCAGGAATTTATTCTTGCCAAGCTTTTTTACAATGTATTGCTCATGCTTGTTATGAGTTTGCTAAGCCTCATCACGTTTAGCTTTTTTCTGGGATCGCCTTTTGTAAACGCCCCTCAATATATTGGCATTACACTGCTTGGCGGCATCAGTATGAGTCTTGTTTTTACATTGCTTGCTGCCATTGCTTCCCGTGCCAACCAAAACGCAGCCATCATGGTTATCATGGGCTTTCCTGTAATTATTCCCCAGCTGTTATTGCTTATTCGTATTTCAAAAGCAGCATTTGGCGAAGTATTTAAAGACGGGGCATTTCTGCAAATGACATTTTTGCTTGGCGGACTTGATATACTGGTACTTGCACTGTGTATGATTTTGTTCCCCTTTTTATGGAAAGATTAGTACCCAACCACTAACTTTGCCGCACTTTAAGCAAGCAAAACAAATGTTTGTGTTTGTTTTTTAAAGGTTAGATTATGCATAAATCCTGGTGGAAGATAGCAGCTGTCATTTTACTTGTTTACACCATTGTTGGTGGATTTTTAATGGATGTACCAAGGCTGTTTATTCTCAACGAATCAATCCGCAATCTCTATTTTCATGTAAGTATGTGGTTTACGATGATGATCCTTTTTGCCGTAAGCCTTGTTTACAGCATTAAATACTTACGCAGTCAAAACCACAAACACGACATTTACGCTTCTGCCTATGCAGGCACAGGAACGTTTATGGGGCTGCTGGGTTATGCCACAGGTGCTATCTGGGCAAGTTATACATGGGTTACCGATCAGGGCCAATCGTTGAGCACAATTCTGAAAGAGCCTAAATTACTAGGTGCCGGTATTGCCATTCTTATCTATTGCGCCTATTTTGTTTTACGTGGCAGCTTTAATGATATTGACAAACGTGCACGGGTAACCGCAGTATATAATGTGTTTGCATTTGCCATGCTTTTTCCAACCATCTGGATCATTCCACGTTTGGTGGGAAGCCTCCACCCCGGCGCACCGGGTAGTGAAAGCGGCAACCCTGCATTGAACTTTAATGATATTGACAGCCGCTTGCGGATGGTCTTTTATCCTGCAGTACTTGGCTGGACACTGTTGGGTGTATGGATCACTACGCTTAAGATCAGAACCAAACTTTTAGCTGAAAAATCTTTATTATAATGAAGAAATTATTCCCCGCACTTTTCCTCCTGTTAGCAAACCTTGTATTGGTTGTAGCAACCGCAGCTGCACAGGACAAACCAGAAATGGCAGATGTAATGCGCAGCAACGGAAAGATCTACGTAGTGGTGGTAGTTTGTTTACTTATCTTATTTGGTCTTATTGGTTATGTATTCAGGATCGACCGCAAACTGTCGAAACTGGAGAAACAATCGAAAGACTAAATCGCTTGCTATATAAATTTTAAAAAATCGTTTTTATGTCAACTACGAATTACAGCTTTTTTGGAGCAGTAGAACAAAGCTTCGATAAGGCAGCCGGCTTTACAAAATGGGACAAAGGCATCCTTGAACAGATTAAACAGTGTAACAGCGTTTATCAAATGCGTTTTCCTGTAAAAATGGACGACGGCACTATTGAAGTGGTAGAAGCTTACCGTGTACAACACTCGCAACACAAAACACCTTGTAAAGGTGGTATCCGCTTTTCCATGGAAGTAAACCAGGATGAAGTGATGGCACTTGCAGCCTTAATGACTTACAAGTGTGCCATTGTAAA
>JAACZX010000360.1 GCA_009996555.1 Chitinophagaceae bacterium
AAAAGAAAAAATTGAAGCCCGGGAAAACGGCTTGCTGCTGTATAGTTTTGCACCTCCTAAGATTACAACCGAAAAAGAAAAACTGCAGATCATTGCTGAGAAACAGATCAACCGTATCAACAATCTTGCAATTGACGGGTTGATATTGTACGACATACAGGACGAAAGTGAACGTACCAATGAACAACGCACGTTTCCTTTTATTCAAACGGTAGCACCGGAAACGTATTTTCGTGATTACCTGAATAACATTAACGTACCCGGCATTATTTACAAGAGCATTGCCAACCAAACAAAAGATTCGTTCAACGAATGGCTTTGCAAAAACAACGATCTCTCAAATTTTGTATTTGTTGGTGCATCATCAA
Source organism: Chitinophagaceae bacterium (assembly GCA_009996555.1). Classification (GTDB taxonomy): domain Bacteria; phylum Bacteroidota; class Bacteroidia; order Chitinophagales; family Chitinophagaceae; genus Lacibacter. Next base: position 369 of record JAACZX010000360.1, read on the forward strand.
GCGCACAAATTGCAGCAACCAACTTTGCATTAACAGATGCCTATGATCTGCGGAAAGACCTGCACAATCATTTGATGCTGGGAGGCATCACCATACCTGAACGGCATTCAAAGAAAGGAGATGAACACAAACGCATTTTTTCTAAAACGGAAAAAGGCTGCAGCTTCTTTGTATCGCAATGTGTGTACAATGTGTATGAATCGAAAAACCTGTTGTCTGATTACTATTACGATTCTGTTGATAATAACTACGAACTGCAACCCATTTTCTTTACCCTCAGTCCTTGCGGCTCCATTAAAACGCTGGAGTTTATGAAGTGGCTGGGTATTGAAGTACCCAAATGGTTGTACAATGATCTGAAACATGCAAAGGATATTTTAGATACTTCGGTAAAAACATCCATCCTCATTGCAAACGAACTGATCGATTTTGCAGCATCCAAACAAATACCTGTTGGGTTTAACGTAGAAAGTATTTCGAACAAAAAAGATGAGATTGATGCGGCAACAGAAATACTGAATACGATTGCAGCAAGGTTAAAACCGGCGAAGAAAATTGTGGATAGCGAAGCTGCTGTAATTGAGAATTGATAGAGTCGCAGATGACACTGATAAGACGGATGAGCACAGATCAAATCCGTTTTAATCCATCTAAATCAGCGTCATCCGTGTTTCTATAACTTAAAATTCAACGTTACACTTGGAATAATTGGAAATAGCGACACTTGTCTTGCTTCAACTTCCAATGTTCCCTGGTAAGGATTACCTGTTTGATCGTAATAAATAAAATACGGATTTTGCCTGCTGTAAGCGTTGTAAATACTGAACACCCACTCTGTTTTCAGCTTCTTTACTTTCTTGGGCTGCGGTGTGTAAATGGCAGAAAGATCTAATCTGTGATACGATGGTAAACGATATTGATTAATGCGGCTGTACTGCTGCGTTAGTACACCATCAACCAAAAAGAAACGTTCAGGTAAAGTAAATGCATTGCCGGTACCGAACACAAACACTGCCGAATATTTCCATTTTTTATTTTGCTGATAGTTGGTAACCACGCTCAGATCATGCCTGCGGTCGTATCGACCCGGATATTTATCACCATCATTCAACTGCGGAAACCTGCGCCATGTCCATGATAAGGTATAACCGATCCAACCAGTGAAATTACCTCTTGCTTTGTTTACATAAAACTCGGCACCATAACTCCATCCTTTCCCGAATACAAAACTTTCTTCAGGATCGCCAATGCCCGGCGTATAACCTTCTTTGTATTCGATCTGGTTCTGCATGGTTTTGTAATACACTTCAACCGATGTTTCCCAGGTATTATCGTTGAAATTTTTAAAGAACCCGGCTGCATACTGCCAGCCGATCTGCGGCTTTACACGATGTGTACTCGGCACCCAAATATCAGTTGGCAATGTTGTACCAGCATTACTCACCAGATGAATGAACTGCAGGTTTCGTGTAACCGCTGCTTTAATAGACGTTTCATCGTTCAATGCATAGCGAAGTGTGGCACGTGGTTCCAGTCCGCCATAGTACTTTACGCCCTCACCTTTTCCGTACACGGTACTGTCGAGTTTATTTCCATCTGCATCCTTTACATACAAGCTGTATGGACCTACCTGCTGAAACATACTGTACCGCACGCCATAGTTGATCTTTAACTGATCATTAATTTCCCAATCGTCCATGATGTATGCTGCCAGCTCATGTGCAAACTTGTTGTTTACACTCTGCGGTTCAAACACCACATCGCCACTTTTACCACTGGTTGTTTGCGGGTTGAACCTGTGATAGGTGTAATTGATACCATACTTTAACTGGTGACCGGTAACGGGATAATAATCAAAATCAATCTTGGCGCTCACATCACGGATAGCTGAATTAAGATTGATCTCGAAATCACTTTGTGTACCGCCAAATGCAAAACGGTAATCATTCCACACAAGTGATGTATTGGAAAATAATTTACTGTTGAATACATGGTTCCAACGCACTGTACCTGTTGAATTACCCCAGGGAATACGGGCACCAAAGCTGCGTTCTTTGTTGTTGAAGGTAAATACATCCCGTCCGAAATAACCGCTTGCATACAAGCGGTCTTTCTCCGAAAACTTGTAATTGAATTTTGTATTGAGATCGTAGAAGTAATAACCGCTGCCGTAGAACGCACTTTCTTTTTTAATGAAAGGTTTCACCAGCACATCAATATAAGTACGTCTTGCA
>JAACZX010000361.1 GCA_009996555.1 Chitinophagaceae bacterium
GTTTGTTGCACCACCTGCATCAGAAACATAAGGCAACTGATAAGGCCCGATGGAACCAATACGGAAATAAGTGATCATTGTACCCTGCGTTAAAATGGCAGTACTTAATGAAGGGGCATTTATATGGCGCACTCTTACACAAGTACCATCAATAGTAGTATCACGTGAAGCAAAAGGACTTGTTACCCATGCAGAATAAACAACCTGGGCTGGAGTACCTGCTGCGCCATTTGTACCGTTGGTGCCGTTGGTGCCATTTGCACCAGTTGCGCCAGTAGCTCCGGTAGCACCCGCAGGACCTTGAGGGCCGGCAGGACCAGCCGGGCCCTGATCGCCTTTACACGATGCTAAAAAAAATACAGAAAGGAAAACGATTGCAGATGAAAATAATAATTTCATGGTTGGGTTAAGGTTTAATGATAGATTGATTAACGGAGCAAAGCTATTTTCACATCTTACATTTCACAATACAACTAAGCGGTAAAACACATACAACTTTACGGGTATATCCTGTCGCAAACGGCTCTCCATGTGCAGATTTGGAAGCAATACATTCCATCCCTTACCTTTGCACATGGCAACAAGAAATAACTCCCCTCTCAACAAAGCAATTCTCAGTAAATTTTTCGGTGAAGGTTTAACGTTTGATGATGTACTGCTGGTTCCTGCATTCAGCCAGGTATTACCACGTGAAACAAGCATCAGTTCACAACTCACCAAATCCATTACTTTAAACATTCCCATGCTTTCTGCAGCAATGGATACTGTTACAGAAGCTGGTTTGGCAATTGCATTGGCACGTGAAGGTGGTTTAGGTATTCTGCATAAGAATATGACCATTGAAGATCAGGCAGCACAGGTGCGTAAGGTAAAACGTAGCGAAAGCGGCCTTATCATTGACCCCATTACGCTGCTGCAGGATGCAACCATTGGCGATGCATTGCAACTGATGAAGGAAAATAAGATCGGAGGCATTCCCATAGTAGATAAAAATCAAAAACTGGTGGGCATCCTTACCAACCGTGATCTGCGGTTTGAAACCAATTACCAGAAAAAAGTAAGTGAGGTAATGTCATCGACCAACCTCATTACTGCGCCGGAAGGAACCGATCTCAAAAAAGCAAAGACCATTTTAAGTCAGCATAAAATTGAAAAACTTCCTGTAGTGAAAAAAGACGGTACACTTGCAGGGCTCATCACTTACCGTGATATTCTTCAGCTGCAAAGCCATCCCAATGCTGTAAAAGATTCTTACGGCCGTTTACTGGTTGGTGCAGCATTAGGCATTACTTACGATTTATATGACCGTGCTTATGCATTGCAGCAGGTGGGTGTTGATATTGTATCACTCGACAGTGCACACGGGCACAGCAAAGGTGTGATGGATGCACTGAAAGGATTGAAAAAGAAATTCAAAAAACTACAGGTTATTGCAGGCAATGTGGGCACAGCAGCAGGTGCAAAAGCATTGGCAGATGCTGGTGCAGATGCAGTGAAGATCGGTATTGGCCCCGGTTCTATTTGTACCACACGTATTGTGGCAGGTACCGGTGTACCGCAGTTAACGGCTGTAATGGAAGCTTCATTCGCTTTAAAGGCTAAAGGCATTCCTGTTATTGCTGATGGCGGTATCCGTTATACAGGTGATATGGTGAAAGCTTTAGCAGCAGGCGCATCAACTGTTATGATGGGAAGTGTGTTTGCAGGAACAGAAGAAAGCCCTGGTGAAACGATCATTTATGAAGGAAGAAAATTCAAACAATACCGTGGCATGGGTTCTATTGGTGCCATGCAGCAGGGCAGCAGCGACCGTTATTTCCAGGATGTGGAAGATGGTATCAAAAAATTAGTGCCGGAAGGTATTGAAGGCCGTGTGCCGTTTAAAGGCAATGTGAGCGAAATTGTTCACCAATACACAGGTGGTCTTCGTGCAGGTATGGGTTATTGCGGCGCTAAGAATATTAAAGAATTACAAGGTGCACAGTTTGTAAAGATCACCAATGCGGGCATGAAAGAAAGCCATGCACATGATGTGATCATTACAAAAGAAAGCCCGAACTATTCAAGATAACATTGGTTGGTACGGCCCTTATGCCGAGAGACCTTGGTTAAGAAATTCAAAAGAATCAGATTCCGGTAAAAGAATGCCCGACAAGATTGCCGGGCATTCTTATTTTTACAAAAACCATTTACTTGAAAAAATTTCAACCGGTTCTGCTGGCGCTGCTTTCGGGATTACTGTTCTTTCTTGCATGGCCAGTATTGAACATAACTGTTGCCATCTTCTTTGCATTCATTCCTCTGTTCATACTGGAACAAAAGAAACTACCCCGGCTGAAATTTTTCGGGCTCATGTACCTCGCCCTTTTTACCTGGAACATCAGCACCACCTGGTGGATTTGGAATGCCGACATGCTGGGTGCATGGCTCGCCATCATCGTCAACAGTTTGCTGATGTGTATTCCCATGATGGGCTTCCGGTTTATGAATAACCGCTTTGGTTCACTGATCGGCTATGTTTCTTTTATTTTATTCTGGATGAGTTTTGAATACCTGCACCTGCAGGATTGGGGATTAAGCTGGCCATGGCTCAC
>JAACZX010000362.1 GCA_009996555.1 Chitinophagaceae bacterium
TTGGCAAAAAATATTCCTACATGGATCAAAAACACATTTGCTCCTGCCGATCATGGTACTGTTATTGAACACAAACCATCATCCAACAATATCATTACCGGTATTTCAAGCATTAACTCATTAGCGTTATTAAGTCTTGAAGGAAGTGGCATGATCGGTATTCCAGGTTTCAGCAGCCGTTTATTTGCAGCATTGGCCAATGCGCAGATCAACGTTATTCTAATTACACAAGGCTCATCCGAACATTCGATTTGTGTGGGAGTGGATGTTGCCGCAGCAGGAAAAGCAAAAGAAGTGGTAGACAAAACATTTGAACACGAGATCAGCACCGGAAAAGTTGATCCGTTGGAAATAGAAGAGCAATTATCCATTGTAGCATTGGTGGGCGATCAGATGCGTCATCACACAGGTATCAGCGGAAGAATGTTTTCCGCACTCGGACGAAATGGTATTAACATCCGTGCTATTGCGCAAGGCTCAACTGAACGGAATATTTCTGCTGTTGTTTCTACTGCAGATGTACGCAAAGCTGTGAACGTTTTGCATGAAGAGTTTTTTGAAACAAGCAAAAAGCAGGTAAACCTGTTTATTGCCGGCACCGGCAATGTTGGCAAGAAATTATTGGATCAGTTAAAACAACAACAACATCTTTTAGGACAACAGTTGCGTTTACAGGTAAACATTGTTGGCCTAAGCAACAGCCGTAAAATGCTGATTGATGAAAACGGAATTGATCTTACACAATGGGAGGAGCGTTTGGCAAATGCTGAGCAGGCCGATCTTCAGTTGTTTGTTCAATCCATCATTAAACGCAATTTGCGTAATTCAGTTTTTGTTGATGTAACAGCTAATGCATCGATTGCTGATGTGTATGCTTCTTTACTTGAAAAAAGCATTGCAGTGGTGGCATGTAACAAAGTTGCCGCTTCATCGCAACTGAGTAACTATAAGAAATTAAAAGATCTTGCATCGGAATTTAATGCACCATTCCTGTTTGAAACCAATGTGGGAGCAGGTTTGCCTATCATTGGCACATTGAACGACCTTATCCGCAGTGGCGACCGTGTACATCGTTTGGAAGCAGTATTAAGCGGTACGCTCAATTTTGTATTCAACAATTATGATGGCAGCCGTCCGTTTGCTGAAGTAGTTAAACAAGCGCAGGACGAAGGTTATACCGAACCTGATCCTCGTTTGGATCTTAGCGGAACAGATGTTATGCGGAAGATCCTCATTCTTGCACGTGAAGCCGGAGAAGCAATGGAAATGGAAGAAATTTCCTGCAATGGCTTTTTACCCGAAAGCTGTATGAAAGGAAGTGTTGCTGATTTTTATGAGACCATGAAAAAAGAAGAAGCACATTTCAAAGCTATTTACGAAAAGGCTCATGCTGAAAATTGTAAATTGAAATTTGTTGCCAGCTTCAGTAACGGAAAAGCAGGAGTGGGCTTACAGCATATTCCACCGCAACATGATCTCTATCATTTGTACGGTAAAGACAATGTGGTATTATTCTATACCGACCGTTATAAAGATCAACCAATGGTAGTAAAAGGAGCAGGTGCAGGTGCTGAGGTAACAGCCAGCGGTGTATTTGCAGATATATTAAGAGCAGCTCAAAAATAATTACGATGAAAGAAGTAGAAGTGAAATGCCCCGCAACTGTTGCCAACCTTGTTTGTGGCTTTGATATACTTGGTATGGCGTTGAAAGAGCCGTATGATATCATGAAGCTGAAACTGATCAATGAGCCGAAGATCGTTATCACCAACAAAGACGATTATAACCTGCCTACTGAGCCGGAGAAGAATGTAGCAGGTGTTGTGTTACTATCCATTATGGAAAAGCTGGGCGATAATACTGGTTTTGAAGTAGAGATTGAAAAACACATTAAGCCGGGCAGTGGTCTTGGTTCAAGTGCTGCCAGTGCTGCAGGTGCAGCTGTGGCAGCAAACCTGTTGTTGGAAAACCGTTTCACCAAAGATGAACTGATCCAGTTTGCCATGAATGGCGAAAAACTTGCAAGTGGTGTAAAGCATGCCGATAATATTACACCCTGCATTACCGGCGGTGTAACGCTTATCCGTTCCATTCATCCGTTAGATATTGTGCCGCTCAACTCACCATCGTTGTTTGTTACAGTGGTGCATCCGCAGATTGAAGTAAAAACAAGCGATGCACGACAGATACTGCGTAAAGAAGTATTGCTGAAAGATGCCATAAAGCAGTGGGGCAATATTGCCGGGCTTGTTGCCGGTTTTGAGAAAGGCGATACAGAACTGATTGGCCGTAGCCTGGAAGATGTGATCATTGAACCGGTACGAAGTATTTTAATTCCGGGTTTTGATGAAATAAAAATCCGCAGCAAAGAAGCAGGCGCATTAGGCGGCGGCATTTCGGGCAGCGGGCCTTCAATTTTTATGTTGAGTACAAATGAAACTACAGCAAAAAATGTAGAAGCCATTATGCAGGAAGTCTTTCAACGGTTAGGTATTGACTATAAAACGTATGTTACTTCTATTGCGAAGCAGGGCGTTGAAGCAATGAATGGACAATAAGCAACAGGCAAACCAATTTTCAAATTCTCAAATTT
>JAACZX010000363.1 GCA_009996555.1 Chitinophagaceae bacterium
AACCAAAGACGCCGGTTATACCACAACCCTTAAACTGATGCAGATCATGCATGAAAAAGGAATGGTGAAACGTGATGAAAGCAGCAAGACACACAAATACGCTCCTTTGCTTTCCCGTGAAAAAACACAAAAGCAATTTGTAGGTAAAATGATCGATACCTTGTTCCAGGGCTCCTCTACCCAACTGGTAATGCAGGCACTGGGTAATCACAAAGCATCGAAAGAAGAGCTGGACGAAATTCAAAAACTGATTGATAACCTGAAACAGCAGTAATCCTATGCAGGATCTTTTTCACTCTGCATTTTTACAGGCTTTGGGAAAAGCAATTGCCGACAGCATCTGGCAAATGGGATTGCTGTTTTTAGCTTACCAGTTGCTTGTATTTTTATTCCGCATTAAACAGGCTACCGTAAAAAACTTTATCAGCACAGTGCTTGTACTGGGCGGTTTTGCATGGTTTGTTACAGGTGTTGCTCTCCGCTGGCAAACACAGCTGCAGCATAAAACTGCACTTGTTATCAGTGAGGGTAATCTTGATCATTCCTTGCTTAGCAGTTTTACAAAAGACAACCGCTGGGAATTATTCTTTAACTGGCTCGATTATAAGATCCAGTTCCTCCTTCCCTATCTTTCCATTGCTTATTTATTTGTTCTGCTCTGGTTTGCAGTGAAACTGTTTGTACAGTTACAGGCAGCCAATTCGCTGCGTTACAAAGGCATCATCACCATACAGGACGATATGCAGGAGTTCTTCAGCTACCTTGTTGAAACCATGCAGCTGCAGCGGCCTGTACAGCTTTTCATCAGCACACAAATTGATATACCGGCAACACTTGGATTCTTAAAACCAATTGTATTGCTGCCCGCCACTGCAGTTACACATTTAACGGCTGCACAATTAGAGGCAGTATTGCTGCACGAGCTTGCTCACATTAAACGCAACGATTATTTCTGGAACCTGCTGCTGTCGGTTTCCGAAACAATGATGTTCTTTAACCCCTTTGCATTATTACTCATCGGCATTGCCCGTCGTGAGCGTGAAAACAGTTGCGATGATCATGTAATGAATTACCAGCAGAATGCTGCAGTGTATGCAGAGGCATTATTAAATGTGGAGAAAGCCAGGGTGCGTAACCCGCAATTAGTAATGGCATTGGGTGATAATAAACATCACCTGATGGACCGTGTAAAACGCATTCTCAATATACCTGCGGAGAAAAACAAGATCAGCACACGGTTGCTTGCCCTTCTTCTTTTTACCATTGTTTTTGCTTCCATGGGTTGGCTCATCAAACAACGCCAGCCTGCTGCAGAAACAAAAGAAACAATTGCCACAAAACAACCGGAGAAACAAATGCTGCGTACTGTCTTTTTCACAACCGACTCTGTTGTAAAAGAGAAGAACAATGTAACGGCATTGCGTGATGTAAAACAAAAGATCACACTTGAACTGAACCATAAGACAAACAACGAAGATATTCTTGTGTGGAATGAATTGAATGGCGAAGAGCTGAAGTTTGATAAAGTGATCTTTAATGAATTGCCTGCTGAATGGATTGAACAGCTGGTGAAACCACGAATGGCTCCTTCACCTGAAGTAAAAGACAGGCGCCCACGTGTTGTACTGCGTAATGCGTATGACTCTGCGATTGTTGCCATGCGTGAAAAAGAAATGGAAGTGTACCTGCAAAACATGGACCGCATGAACGAATGGCGTGAGCGGTTACCGCAGCAACCCATGCGCATAAAAGGAGGCGGCACTGTTATGCATCGTAATGCAAAACAGTTTAACCTCGATTCCATGATGCAGAAACTGAACGGCCGTTTTGCTTTTGCATTTGAAGGACAGCATACTTTCCCTGAAGTTTCTTTTCCTGAATACTTTCCGCAAGGTCCTGAAGCATTTTATTTTCATCAGCGTGAACCCGGTTCACAACAGGCTACTGATGAAGCAAAGAAAAAACAGGTAAGGGCAAAGGTTACCATCAACCGTAAAATGCAAAAAGAGGATTCAACCGACAACGACCGTTTGAAAAGAAGAGGAAAGAACACTCCTGTTATAACATTCCTGTACAATACTCAAATACACGACAAGGTAAAAGCTGATAAGGAACTGACAGAAGAAAGCCATATCAGAATTGTAGTGGACAATGTGCAATTACCAACAGTAAACGGACAGCAACTGCCAGCCTGCTCATGTCCTGAAGTAATGATTCAGGAATACACGATTGCTCCTCAACAGCCACCAACTTCGCAGCAACCAAAAAAAATAATTAAACGACTGGAAGTGATCCGGCTGTAAGTACTACCACACACGCCGGGGGCAAAGATCACCGTATTTATTTCCAAGCAGGAAGCCGATCACAATTTCATGTGTACCTCTTTGCGCATACTGCAACAGGTATTTTGAATTGTTGACATCATACGCATAGCTGACGTTCACAACATTTGAAATGTTTACACCAGCCATTGCAGCAAACCCTTCTTTTATACGGTAGTTCCCTCCTATCCAGAAACGATCCTGGTATTGTGCTTTCACATTCACATCTACATACACCGGCATACCCTGTATATAACGCAGCATTACCGAA
>JAACZX010000042.1 GCA_009996555.1 Chitinophagaceae bacterium
AGGGCTTTCACAGGATCAAATAACAAAACCAACTGCTACATCGTTGCTGCTGTTTTATTCACCTGTTTCATTACACGTTCAACCATTGCATCACAATAAATCAAATTGAATTCATAAAGTTCTTCTGCGGTGTAAATTTGTTCTATCTCTCTTCGCATCATTGCTTTTGCTCTGTTCAGGCGTGCTTTTACATTTGATTGAGTAATGTCAAGTGTATCTGCTGTTTCGGCTGTATTCAATCCATTGATCTCTCTCAGGGAAAAAACCAGCCTGTATTCAAGTGGTATAGATTGTAAAGCATGTTCAAGAACATCTTTCAATTCTTTATTGGTGAGTGAATTGTTTGTTTCCTGCTTGTTTGTAAACATGGGTGTTGAATTTTCAGCAATTTCTTTTGATTGTTCATTCTTAAAACTGTATTTCTGTCTTTTCCTGAAACATTGGTTGAGCATTATTTTAAGTAACCATGTTTTAAAAGCTGAACGGTGCTCAAAATCTGCCAGGTGTTTAAAAGCATTGATAAACGTTTCCTGCATCAGGTCTTCAGTATCCTGGTGATTGTAATTGTACGATCGCCCGATCTTATACAGGTAAGGATTGTACCGCCTGATGAGTACTTCAAATTGAGCAGTAGCTCCATCCAGGATGTGTTGAATGATCTGTTCGTCAGTATATTGTTTAACTGATGCCATATTGATCCTGTGTTGCTGTTGTAAATTTAGTCAATCTGGCCAGCGAAAAAGCTGATGCTGCAAGAACAAGATCACGCACTGCCACATCAAGATAGCTAAGACTCAGCAGCAGGGTGAGCCCGATGAGTGTGAGCCATGCTGCTACAATATATGCACCCAGCTCGGTTTTTATCAGCACCGTAATGCCTGCGAGTATTTCAATAACGCCAACAAGCATTAAAAATACAGTAGGCGAAAATGGCAGCAGGTTGCCGATAGAGGGATTGAGATATTGCTCCCAGTTGGTGAGCAGATTGGTGAATTTGTCGAAACCAGCCACAATAGGAACAATTCCGAAGCAGTACTTCAACAGGGTTTGTACCGGCGTTATTGATTGTTGTAAACTCAGCGTTTTCATTTTTCCTGTTTTATGTGTGAAGAAATGTGTTATAACAGGTAGAGCAGGCGAGATAACAAAAGGTTACAAATCTGCAGTAAAAGGTTCAACTGAAAAGCCGATAGCGTTGTAACGTATACGTACGGCAACCCGTGATGTATATCTCTGCTATTCGGGAAAAGTGTATTAAATAAAAAGCCCCGACATTTCTGTCGGGGCTTTTTATCTTTTTTTCAGTTCGATGATTAAATATCAATCGCCTCACCGTAAGCAGCAGCTGTAGCTTCTTTCACAGCTTCACTCATGGTTGGGTGCGGATGCACGGAGTTGAGGATCTCGTGGTAAGTTGTTTCCAGTTTACGGGCAACAACCACTTCAGCAATCATATCAGTAACACCCATGCCAATCATGTGTGCACCAAGGAACTCGCCATACTTTGCATCAAAGATCACTTTTACAAAACCATCCGTTGAACCGGCAGCACTTGCTTTACCGCTGGCAATGAAGGGGAACTTACCCACTTTCACTTCGTAACCAGCTTCTTTAGCAGCTTTCTCTGTATAACCTACGCTTGCAATTTCAGGCGTGCAATAGGTACAGCCGGGAATGTTGTTGTAATCCATTGCTTCCGGTGTGTGGTGGTATTTCTTTTCCAGGTAACCAATATGCTCTGCAGCATTGATGCCTTCTTTACTCGCCACATGTGCAAGCGCCTGGCCGGGAGCACAATCGCCAATGGCATAAATGCCAGCTACCGATGTTGCACCATATTTATCAACAACAATTCTTCCTTTATCAGTTTTAATACCGTTTTCTTCCAGTCCAATGTTTTCGATATTGGCCACCACACCTGCAGCGCTCAGCAGAATATCTGCTTCCAGCACTTGCTCACCGGCAGCAGTTTTTACTGTTGCTTTCACGCCCGCACCTGAAGTGTCTACTTTTGTTACTTCAGCGCTGGTCATAATGGTAATGCCTTTTTTCTTGAACTGTTTTTCCAGTTCTTTCGAAATATCTTCATCTTCTACAGGTACCACACGCTGCATAAATTCAACGATGGTGATCTTGGTGCCCATGCTGTTATAAAAATCAGCAAACTCAACACCAATGGCACCACTGCCCACAACAATCATTGATTTTGGTTGCTCAGGCAATGTCATTGCTTCACGGTAGCCAATGATCTTTTTACCATCCTGCGGCATAGCAGGCAGCACACGGCTGCGTCCACCAGTGGCAATAATGATATATTTTGCTTCAACAATGCTTTTTGCACCATCAGCTGCAGTTACTTCCAGTTTGCCCTTTCCGGCAATTTTTCCGTAACCCATGATCACATCGATCTTGTTCTTCTTCATGAGGAAGGTTACACCTTTGCTCATTTTATCGGCAACACCACGGCTGCGTTTTACCACACCGCCAAAATCGTGTTGTACATCAGTAGCAGAAATACCATAGTTGGTACTGTGCTTCATGTATTCATACACCTGTGCACTTTTCAATAAAGCTTTTGTAGGGATACAACCCCAGTTTAAACAAACACCACCGAGGCTTTCTTTTTCCACGATTGCTACTTTAAAACCAAGCTGAGATGCACGGATAGCAGCAGGATAACCACCGGGGCCGCTACCGAGAACAATTACGTCGTATGCCATAGAAAGAATTTGAAAATTTGAAAATGCAGTAATTTGAAAATTATCGGCTGCGAAGGTAACTGAAGAACGGGAAACGGCAAAAAGGGGAGGAGCTAAACAGCCGTTAGCCGATAGCTTTTAGCCGTTAATAAAACCAAAAGCACAATTTTTCTGTATTGGCTTGTAGCGAGTAGCTAAAAGCCTGCAGCTTCTCTTTTAGCTTTCCTCTAACACAAATCGTTAAAACATGGCTGCATATTTGACTGTGGAAAATAAACAGCAGCACAACACGTTAAGTTGCTTGTCAAGATTTACATTTGGCTGCCGGTAACGATTGCGTGCCGGTTTTACTAAAACCATTGAACAGTATGAATTTTTTTCTTCTACAGGTGCAGAATGCAGTTGACACATTAACAAACGCTGCAACACCGGCGGTTCCCAAAAAAGAAATGCATTTAATTGATGTGATGATGCAGGCAGGATGGATCATGATACCATTGCTGCTGTTAAGCGTTGCCACCATTTATGTGTTTGTAGAGCGCTGGCTGGCCATTAAGAAAGCAACAGAAGTGGATGGTAATTTCATGAACATCATTCGTGATAATATCCTCAGCGGAAATGTAACGGCTGCACGCAACTTTGCACGTAATACACAAAACCCGGTAGGGCGTATTATCGACAAAGGGCTCCAGCGTATTGGCAAGCCAATTGATTCCATTGAGAACAGCATGGAAAACGTGGCGCAGCTGGAAATGTATAAACTGGAGCGTAACGTGAATATTCTTTCAGTGATCTCAAAGATTGCTCCCATTTTTGGGTTTGTGGGTACACTGGTGGGTTTGATGCAGTTGTTCTTTAATATTAACGCCACAGGTGAATATGAACTGAGCACCATTGCCGGTGGTATCTATACAAAACTCATTACTTCCATTACCGGTCTTATCATTGGTTTGGTGGCGTATCTTTTTCATAACATCCTGCACACGCAGGTGGAGAAAGCCATTAACAAAATGGAAGCGTCTGCTGCTGATTTTCTTGATGTATTACAGGAACCCACCCGTTAAAAACTGACGAATGAATCTACGAAAGAAACGAACAGAATCGTCGGAAGTGTTTACGGATGCGTTGAACGATATCCTGTTCATCCTGCTCATGTTCTTCCTGATTGTTTCCACGCTGGCAAACCCCAATGTGCGGAAAGCATCGTTGCCAAAAGCCAAAAGCAATACCACAGCCAAGCAGTCTGTTGCTGTAACCATTGATTCGCTGAATAGGTTTTATGTAGAAGCAAAACCTGTTGATCCGATGATGATGGATAGTGTACTGGCTAAGATCATTAGCACCAAAAGAGCTAACGGTGAAGAACCTACGATAGCAGTAAATGCTGATCGTAATTGTAAACTGGAAAGCTTTGCTGCTGTACTACGTGCTGCCGATCGTTTAGGTGTAAAAGCAGTGATGAATGTCGATAAGAAAGGACTGCAGTAAGTACAAAGTTAGAAGTACGAGATACGAAGTATAAATACAACTTGTCTGACGCCCTCGTCTGACGGGTTGTATGTTTATGGTTTGTAGTTTATGGTTATTCGGCTTTAGCTCAATAATGATCTGATGAACAAGTGGGCAACGCCAATGCAGATGCTATATATTCGATAGTCCGGAACCAAAAACTAAAAACTATAAACTTGCTTTGATCATCCGTTCATTCCCGCTCATATCTTTCCGTAACTCAACGGTAAATCCTTTTTGCTGAAATAACTCAACGGTTTCTTTTCCTAATTGCTGATTGATCTCCACATACACTGCTCCGTTTGGTTGCAGATGTTGCAATGCAAAATCAGCGATCTTTCGGTAGAACAGTAATGCATCTTCATCTGGTACAAACAATGCTTTGTGTGGTTCAAACTCCAGCACATGTTTGCTCATGCTGGTTGCTTCTGTTGTTTTAATGTAAGGCGGATTGCTGACGATGATATTGTAGTTGCCGAGATCGTTCCATTTACTTTCATCTAAAAAATCGAGTAACTGAAAGTTGATGTCTGTTTCATTGTTGACCGCATTGGTAGTAGCTGTATGTAACGCTTCGCTGCAAACATCAACTGCAGAAACATCTGCTTCAGGAAGATTTTTTTTAAGTGCAATTGGAATGCAGCCGCTGCCGGTACCAATATCAAGCAAGGTGAGTGCTGCAGTTCGTACCTCGTACTTCTTACCTCGTACCTCCTTAATGATCCAGTCAACCAGTTCCTCCGTTTCCGGTCTTGGAATCAACACACTTTCATTTACTTCAAACTTCAATCCATAGAACCATGCTTCGTTCAGCACATATTGCAGGGGGCGGTGGGTGAGCAGTTGTTGTAAAAGCTGATTAATTCTTTGTGTTTCATCATCAGTAATTGCTTCAGCTTTCAATTGATTCAGTTTCTTTCCACCAACATGCTCTGCCAGCAATGCAGCTATCGCTTCTGCTTCAGAAGTTTCATGTACAGCAGTTAATGCTTCCCGTAAGTATTGATATTGTTCCTGCCAGTTCATTTGTGCAAAGCTACCATAGGCAGGCCATACTTATGGCGTTATGATGAATTTAAACAGACCCGGTAAAGCGTGGCAAACCTGATGAAACCGTTACTTTTGCAGCCTTGCACACACACGAAACATATATGCAGCGCTGTATTGAACTGGCCCGTAAAGGGGCGGGGGCTGTTGCACCTAATCCTATGGTGGGGGCTGTGTTGCTGTACAATAATGAAATCATCGGCGAAGGCTGGCACCAGCGTTATGGTGAAGCGCATGCAGAAGTGAATTGTGTCGGTGAGGCCGTTCAAAACGGGCAGACCGGTAAACTGCAAGAATCAACTTTGTATGTCTCACTCGAACCTTGTGCCCATTTCGGTAAAACACCGCCCTGCAGCGATCTCATCATCAAACACAAAATTCCTAAAGTGGTGATTGGTTGCCGTGATCCTTTTGAGGAAGTAAATGGAAAGGGAATAGAAAAATTAAGAGCAGCAGGTGTTGAAGTGATTGTTGACATCCTGAAAGATGAATGCATTGAACTCAACAAGCGTTTCTTCACGTTTCATCAACAGCACCGGCCTTATATCATTCTTAAATGGGCACAAACCAAAAATGGTATCATTGGTTCTGTAACAGAAGATCGTTTGATGATTAGTAATGAATTAACGAACCGCCTGGTGCATCAGTGGCGCAGTGAAGAGGCGGCTATACTTGCAGGCACAAACACTGCTTTGCAAGACAATCCGCAACTGACAAACCGTTACTGGCCGGGTAAACAACCGTTGCGTTTGGTGATAGATAAAACACTGCGTCTGTCTTCATCTTTAAACCTTTTTTCAGAGGAAGCGCCTACGATCATTTTTAATACAGAACAACATAACGATGAAGGACAGCCACGTTATTACCAGGTAACAGATGATGCGAGTTTGGTTCAGCAGATTGTGCATGCGTTATACCAGATGAAAATACAAAGTATGATCGTTGAAGGTGGTGCTCAACTGTTGCAAAGTTTTATTGACGAAAACAGTTGGGATGAGGCCCGCATCATCAGCAACGAAAAGTTAGCTGTTGCCGAAGGTATTCCTGCGCCGATACTTACCAATGCTGTTCAGGTAAATGAACAGTTCATACAAAACGACAGGATCAGCTATTATATAAATAAACAGTAATTCACTATTATGTTTTTTCTTATCGGCAGTATTGTACTCACTTCCTGGCTCACACTTTCTTTTAAAGTGGTGGAAAGGCTTGGTGTAAATACATACCAGTCGATTGTTTTCAATTATATCACTTGTGTAGTTACTGGTTCGTTTGTAAATGGAGCGTTCCCAATAGATCAGCAGGCAACAAAAGAGCCCTGGTTTGTTTGGGCATTGGTTATGGGAGGGATTTTTGTATCACTTTTTAATGTTATTGCGGTTACAACACAAAAGCTGGGTGTGGCTGTGGCATCGGTTGCCAATAAATTGTCGCTTGTTATTCCTTTCCTGTTTTCCATTTATCTCTATAATGAGGAAGCAACTGTTTTTAAAATAATTGGCATTGTGGCAGCGTTGGTTGCAGTTGCATTTACCTGCTGGCCCGCATCTGCAGTAAATAGCTCTGCCAAAAAAGTAAATGCAGGATGGTACTTGTTGCCGGTGGTCATCTTCTTTGCAAGCGGCCTGCTCGATACCATGATCAAATATGTAGAAAGCAGTTTTATTGGCACCTCTAATCACAATGCTTATCTCATTACTGCATTTGCGTCGGCAGCTTCATTTGGAGTGTTGGGTTTATTGTACCTGTTGGTTACCAAAAAGGCCAGGTTTGATGTTAGAGCCATACTTACAGGAATCATGATCGGTGTGCCGAATTATTTTTCCATCTGGTGCCTTATGCATGTGCTCAAAGAAAATACAGGTAACAGTTCAGCCATTATTCCCATTAATAACACAGGTATAGTGTTGTTCAGCACTGTAGCTGCTCTTTTATTGTTCAACGAAAAATTATCAAAACTAAACTGGCTGGGTATAGCATTGTCAGTGCTTGCCATAGCGTTGATCGCTTACGGTTAGCTCGCATTCATTCATCATCATAGATCATTCAACACATGAACGAAGAATTATACCATACCATTGCCCAGCCTGTTGTAACTGAGTTTAAAGACCGTGGAAGCCGTTTTATTGCGTATGCCTATCCCATTGCATCGGTTGAAGAGTTTAAAGAAAAACTGAAGTTGCTCAAAGACGAACATCCAAAGGCAGTGCATCATTGTTTTGCTTATCGCTTGGGAACAGATGGTAATACTTACCGTGTGAGTGATGATGGTGAACCATCAGGAAGTGCCGGTCGCCCAATTCTTGGACAAATCGACAGCAGACAACTTTCCAATGTGCTGGTAGTGGTGGTGCGGTATTTTGGCGGAACGTTGCTTGGTGTTCCGGGACTCATCAATGCATATAAAACAGCAACCACACTTGCGCTGCAAACAACACCCATTGTGCAAAAACAAATTGAAGTGAATTACCGGCTTCATTTTGACTATACACGTATGAACGATGTGATGATAATTGTAAAACAATATAATTGCACCGTAGTAAAACAGGAACAGAATCTTTTTTGCGATGTGGAGATTGCCGTCCCTAAAAACAGGTTGGAAGAAGTATTGTTTAAATTAGGTGAAATGCATACGGTGGAAACAAGAAAGCTGTAGAGATAATCATTAGCCAATAGCCTTTAGCTCTTAGCTAATACAAAGTTTTTTACTTACAGCTAATCGCTTGAAGCTTGCGTACTTCCAACTTCGTACCTCGTACTTGCTTCACGCTTTGCCCGTCATTTTATACATCAGTAATCCCACCACTTCTTTCAGGTAATGATCCCAGCCGGTAAAAGCATTGTGCGAGGGAATAATTGCTCCTGGAAAATCCTGCGGATTATCAATAGCGTTATAGTTACAGGGATAAGCCACTGTTGTTACACCCGCTTTTGTAAACACCTGCTGCGAACGTTTCATGTGCATAGCCGATGTTATGAGAAGATAAGGGCCTTTTATTTGTAATGAATCAAGCAACTTTTTTGAGAACTGTGCATTTTCAAATGTATTGCGGCTTTGGTTTTCGCTGAGAATATCCTCTTTGGCTACTCCCATTTGTTCCAGTTGGCCTTTAACAAAATCAGCTTCTTTGTATTCCTGTCTTTTAACACTGCCGCTGCCACCCGTGATGAGTATTTTTTTGATATGCCCGAGTTTGTAGAGGCGAACAGCCTGTATAAACCGATCGCTGGCGCCACCGTAAAAACCTTGTTTCGATTCGTAGTTAAAACTCACAAAACCTGCCAGTAAAATACCAACGGGGTATTGTTCGCCAGTTTGCATCAGCTTTTGTTTTGCCTGCCAGTTAAGCGTGAGTTTGTGAATGAGATAAGGGTTTGAAAATAACAGGAACCAGCTGAAGCAAAAGATGATCCAGCGTTTTTTGCGTTTTGGATCTTTCACAAAAAAACTGAAGAGCACAAACAGCAGCAGCCAGTTGAAAGGCGAAATTAAAAAATTGAGCACTTTAGACAGAAAGAAGAACATAGCATGAAGATAAAAATTTCCCTGTGCTGAAAAACTTCTTCTTTGCAAAGCAGGTTTAGCAGGGATTTTGCAGTTGTTTCAAAAACATTTTTTATGAAACAGTTTATAGTTTTGGCGCTGTTACTCACAGGCTGTGTTTCACTGCAGGCACAGCTGACAGTAAAGGCGGATTGTGGAGTGCTTACGGTAGATGTTCACAAAGGATGGATCAATGAAATGAAGCCCAGTGCCGATCCTGAGCAGATAAAAGCAAAGCTGCCTTGTTTTACATTGGCTGAAGCAGAAGGGAATACATCAACCTGCGGAGGCGGCGTTTTTTATGATAATAAAGGCATCCGGTTTTATACGCAGCGTGATTACATTGTTATTACCGATAAATTCAAAGGGAAATTTACGGCTCCTGTTTTGGGAATGAAGAAAGCTGCCATGTTTCCGAAGTATGGAAATCCAAAACTGAAAGATGCCAATTGGGAAGCCTATCAAATGGCTTATGGTATTATGATTGTGTATTATAATTCCGCATCAGTCGTTAATAAGGTGATCATCAGTACAAAAACTACAGATGATATAAGTCTTTGCACAACCAACTGAGTTTTTGCAATAAGCCTGTTCTGATTTTCGGTAGAAATTTGTAGTATTACAAAAATAATTTCTATGAAATCTACTTTTACTTTTTTGTTTGTTTTTATCACAGTTTGTGCATCTGCACAGTTAAAAACAAAACCCGATTGCGGCCCCATTACAGTGGATGTGTACAAAGGCTGGATCAACGAGGCCAAGCCCAATGCCGATCCTGAACAGATAAAAGCCAAACTTCCTTGTTTTACTTCAGCCGATAAAGAAGGAAATGAATCGGGTTGCGGAGGCGGAGTGTATTACGATGATAAAGGCATTTGTTTTTATATACAGCGGGATTATGTGGTGATTACGGAAGCGTTTAAAGGAAAATTTACGGTTCCTGTATTGGGTGCAAAAGCCGATGATCTGTTTGTACGTTTTGGTAATCCAAAAGTAAAAGACACGAATTGGGAAGCTTATACAATGGCGTACGGTATTATGATCGTGTACTACAACATGAAGGGAGTGATCAATAAAGTGATCATCAGCACAAAAGGTGTGGATGAAATTGATCTCTGTAATATCAACTAAGCAATTCTTATTTCTGTATAACCACCACTGTGCCTGTTTTTGCATAACGGGCAAGGTCATCAATATGTGTATTCTTTAGTGCAATACAGCCATTGGTCCAGTTGTAAAAACGGTCAATAAAATAATCGTTTCCGTTTTCAACACCGTGTATGCCAATGCCATTACCAATGCTTGCACTGGCAGGTACAAGCCCGTTACTTTTTCTTGTTTTAAATTTTGTGTAACTGTCTTTAGTCGGGTAATCAAGCATCAGCATCTTTCGCCATAACTGATGCTGTTTGTTGTACACAATCTTGAATGTGCCTTCAGGAGTTTTGCGATCGCCTTGCATAAACTTATCTTCCAGCGGTTTCAGCCCAAATACAACAGGATATACTGCCAGGATTCCTTTGCTGTCGTACACCCGCATTTCATAATCCGATTTGTCGATCACAATCCGTACAGCCCCTGTTGCTGTTCCCGTTGCACGATGAAATTTCTGCATGCTTCGGATGCTGTTTTTGTTGGAAACAGGAGATGATGGTGCTGACGGAGATGTTTTACCATCGCCCACAGTAACGGTTATACTTTCCGATGAATTACCTGTTGTGTTAGAATTGGCTGAGCAC
>JAACZX010000364.1 GCA_009996555.1 Chitinophagaceae bacterium
TTTTCATTGTCTTTGCTGATTTCTCCCTGTACTCTTACTTTATCTTTTCCGATGTCATAATATGTCAGGCGACGGACAGCAAATGTATCTTCACCAAGAGCGAATGAATTGGTCTGCAAAATAATTTTCTTGTCCTCATATTTACCCTTCATGTACTCTGACGGTTCTCCAATATTATCCACCCAGGTTTGTTGCCACTGTTTAGTGGCAGGATTATAGGCATTGAAACTTTTTCCGGAATACCGTTTCCCAAGTGTAATATCTGCACTGACAAACTCTTCGAAAACGACACAACTATCCAGTATAAGGCTGATTGTGCTCTCCCCGGTTTTAGTACCCTCTTTATTAAATACATCCCATTCCCCAACCCAAAAATCAAATTGACGATAAAGCGGATCGGTGACACAAGGTTTTTGTGCAGAGAGCTTAAAGCAGGTTACCAATAAGAGTAGTATTGTGATCACTTTCTTCCGAACAAAGACTCGTTGAAAGATAGAGCGACTAAGCAGGTTGCTGTTATATTTCTCCCGGATTATTACCATAGTACAATAATAGAACTTTAATATTCTAAAAGCATCTGAATGTCAATACTCAATCTTCAATGTTTAACTTCCCAATGAACAGAATGCAATATGTGTCCTGCAACTATAGAAAAGTTGAACCAGGCCATTGCTTTCAAATAAAACAATGGCCTGGCTTCTTTTATTCTACCAGCTTTTCCTCACCTTAAACTTTCCTTCCACATTTGGCCCGGCCTGCATAAAATTGCCTGTACCCGACGGACTGATCAGAAAAGTTCCTGTTACAAATCCATCTGCTTCACCCATACTGGTAATGGTAACGCCACCGCCACTGGCAACAAACTCACCTGTAACGGTCACATACGCACAGTTGTAATTCGCTCCACCGGTGATGAGGTATTGTACATGCGTACCAATGTTATTATGGGGCGACTTGTATGGAAATGTTCCTGTGCCTGCACCCTGCCAGCGAACGGTAATATAGCGGCCTTTTTCATCGCCATCACTATCGGCCAGCATATAATAGTTGTCTGCAATTTTTACAACCGGCGATGCTGCCTGTGTAAACCATTCTCCACCTGCAACACGTACCGATATTTCACCATCGTTTCCAATTTTAATGTGGGCGAGCACAAGAAACTTTCCCTTTTTGTTGAGATCAATATTGGCACTAACCGCTACCGGGTTGGGTGCATTGGGTACACTGGATGGTGCCGTGTACACAGCGGCAGCTCCGTTGGGCACAAGTTTGCCGGCGCCAGCCAGCGACCAGCTTTTTACAAAAGCAGCGGTCATACTTTGTTTCTGTGCAATGGGGCGTTCTGCTTTTTCAAGACTGGCCAAAAGAAAATTGGCATCAGATACCACTTCAAGTTGAGCAGTACCATTTACTGCCAGCATGGAAGCACTTGTTGTTAATTCAAAACTTTTAAAGAATGTCCAGTCGGAGAAATGCGTGGTTTGCACACTGATCTTTTTTGCAGTTTTATCAACGGTTACAGCATTGATCGATTGCCACACGCCCTGTGCATCCTGGTAAGCAATGCCCAATGCTTCAGGAACAGCACCGGCCAGGTCATCGTTACTGTAAGTAAAGCTGATGGTAACCGGCTTTGCAAAAACCGTGTTGTGCGGGGTAATGCGGTAGCCTTTGCTGGCGCCCAGGGGGTTTGTATTGCTGATACGCTGTACTGCAATTGTTTGATTCGCTGTTAACGCACCTTGCGGAATGGAAACAGTAAGGCTGCCATCGGCACTGCTGATGGTACCACCTGCCGCACCAATGTTTTTTTGAACGGCTGTTGCTTCATCGGGTGTACCGGCGGCAGTAACCAGTCCCGGAACTTCGTTTGGTTCGGGTTCAGGAAGATCGGTAGCGGGTTTTTTAAAACAGGCAACTTGTAAAACGGAGAGAAGGCTGATGATGAAAAAGGTTTTGATTTGTTTCATGATTCTGATTTATGTAAGAAAAAATGAGCAGGGCTGGTAACGAAACCCATGGCGCTGTACAGCATCAAACAGCATATCCTTGTGTAGAAAGTGCATAGGTAGCCAGGTGTTTTATTAAAAAAGATTGCGATGCAAATGTTCATTATTCTCAATGCTGTTTCCTTCACATGTTCATGTGATAACAGGAAAAAAGCGGGTTACCGGTTCTTTTCAGCAAAACATTGGCGGAAATCCCGTACAGCCCTTATTTTCATTACCTTCGTGCCCTTAATTTTGAAAGGTTATGTCTTCCTTGCGGGAACAACTTGATTTGGAACGCTTGCCGCAGCACATTGCCATCATCATGGATGGTAACGGGCGCTGGGCAAAAGAACAGGGGCAGGATCGCCTGTATGGCCATTTTCATGGTGTGGAAAGTGTACGCAATATTGTGGAAGGTTGTGCCGAGCTGGGTGTAAAATACCTTACGTTGTATGCCTTCAGCACAGAGAACTGGGACAGACCAATTGAAGAAGTATCGGGCTTAATGGAATTACTGGTTGACACCATCCGTAAAGAAACGGCTACGCTCAACAAGAACAACATTAAACTGCATGTGATAGGCGATAC
>JAACZX010000365.1 GCA_009996555.1 Chitinophagaceae bacterium
ATTATTTCCAGCAACAAGTATTGGCTGGTATCGCAAACAATTCAAACTGGAGAAAGCAGATTCGGGAAGAAGATTTCAATTGCAGTTCGATGGAATTTTTCGTGATGCCAATGTGTGGATCAACGGATTTTATCTCGGCAATAACAAGAGCGGTTATGTGGGTGTGAATTACGATGTAACCGATTTTCTTAACTTCGACCGTAACAATGTCATAGTTGTTCGTGTTGATGCAACGCAATACGAAGGTTGGTTTTATGAAGGTGCAGGTATTTATCGTCATGTGTGGCTCAACAGTTATCCTTCTTCACATATTGCAACTGATGGCGTGTTTGCGTATGCCAATATCAACGGTAATAAAGCAACATTGAATGTGGAGACAAGCATCATCAATGAATATGGCGCATCAGGAAATTATACTGTATCAACTTACCTCACAGACAGAACAGGAAATAAAATTGCTGCAGCAAAAGAACAAGCTGTTGCATTGAATGTGCTGGAAGAAAAAACATTGAAGCAAACTATTACTATCAGTAATCCAACATTATGGTCGCTGGAAAATCCTTATCTCTATCGTGTAGTAGTGGAGTTAAAACAGAATGGAAAAGTGATCGATCAGCAAAAGCTTCGTTTTGGTTTCCGTACAATTGAAATAAAAACAAATGGTGTTTTCCTCAATGGAAAACATATCAGGATCTATGGTACAAACAATCACCAGGATCATGCAGGTGTGGGAAGTGCATTGCCCGATTATTTGCAATACTACCGCATCGGTTTATTGAAGGATATGGGTGTAAATGCATATCGCACCAGTCATAATGCACCAACACCTGAATTGCTTGATGCCTGTGATAGTTTGGGAATGCTGGTAATGGATGAACAACGTTTGCTCAACAGCGGCGCAGAATACATGGATCAGTTTGAACGTTTGGTAAAGCGTGACCGCAACCGCACTTCTGTTTTTATGTGGAGCATCGGCAACGAAGAAGGATGGATCCATACCAACTCATTTGGTAAACGTATTGCAGAAACATTTATCGCTAAGCAAAAACAACTCGATCCAACACGCACCTGTACTTATGCTGCTGATCTCGCCAATGTTTATAAAGGTGTGAACGAAGTGATTCCTGTACGCAGTTTCAATTACCGCCAGTTTGCTGTAGCCGATTATCATAAAGATCATCCCAATCAACCCATATTTGGCACAGAAATGGGCAGTACGGTAACCACACGTGGTGCATTGGAAAAAGATTCCATCCGTGCCTATGTGCCCGACCAGGATATCAGTGCGCCATGGTGGGCGAGCCGTGCAGAAGAATGGTGGAAGCTGGCTGCAACAAATGATTTTTGGTTGGGTGGTTTTATCTGGACGGGTTTTGATTACCGTGGTGAACCAACGCCGTACAAATGGCCGAACATCAATTCGCATTTTGGTGTGATGGATGTATGCGGCTTCCCGAAAAATATTTATTACTACTATCAAAGCTGGTGGACGGATAAAGATGTGTTGCATATTTCTCCGCACTGGAATCATCGTAACGAATGGGGACAACCGAAAAAACAAATTGATGTATGGGTGAACAGTAATGCTGACAATGTGGAGCTGTTCCTCAACGGAAAAAGTTTAGGTAAGAAGGATATGCCACGTAACGGTCACCTGCAATGGAAAGTAGAATTTGAACCAGGTAAATTGGAAGCGGTTGCATTTAAAAATGGAAAACGATTAACAAGCAAGGTTGAAACAACCGGTGTACCTGTTGAAGTGGTATTAACGCCTTACAAAACAACGATGCTTGCTGATGGCAAAGATGCAACGGTGATGAATGTTTCTGTTGTTGATCGTGAAGGAAGAGAAGTGCCTGATGCCAACAACATGATCTATTTTAAGGTAAGTGGTGACGCCAAAATTATTGGAGTTGGTAATGGCGATCCCAGCAGTCATGAAGCTGATAAATGCGCAGATGGTTTATGGCAACGCAGTTTATTCAATGGTAAATGCCAGGTGATCATTCAATCGGGAAAAAGAGCAGGCATCTTCAAAGTAGAAGCGAGTGCGAATAATTTATTTACCGGTTCAACGGATGTGATCACAGTTGACCCAGTTAAAGCAGCAACCATTACAATCGATGAAAAATACAAACTGAAAGGTGAAGCAGCAAAGCCAAGAGTGGTTGATCAGATGATCGGTGCGGATATTTCGTTTTTACCCGAACTGGAAGCAAGAGGCATGAAATTCTCCGATAAAGGCGTAACCAAAGATGCCATTGAGATCATCAAAGATCATGGCATCAACTATGTGCGCCTGCGTATTTTTCATGATCCTGCACAGGATAGTGGTTATTCACCAAAGAAAGGTTTTTGCAATCTCGATTATACCAAACAAATGGCGAAGCGTGTAAAAGCTGCCGGTTTAAAATTGTTGCTTGATTTTCATTACAGCGATTACTGGGCCGATCCCGGTAAACAATACAAACCTGCTGCATGGAAAAATCTTTCGTTTGAGGAGTTGAAGAAAGCTTTGTACGATTATACAAAGATGGTGATGGAAGAATTGAAAGCACAAGGAACGTTACCCGATATGG
>JAACZX010000366.1 GCA_009996555.1 Chitinophagaceae bacterium
TCATACATGGTGTCGCTTAGTAAAATTGGCGGCTACAATGGCATGTCTGTTCAACTAAAAGATAAAGAGATCCCTATCGGGCGCTTATACAAGCAGGCTGTTATGGACAGGCTGCAGGTAAAATAAACTGATCACCGTAATTTCTTCAACATCCTAAAGTGGGGGATGGTGAGTTGAATAAATTCATCACCATCAATTTTGTAACCCTGCTTTTCAAAAAAATGGCAGGTGGTTTTGCGGGCATGCATCATCATGTTTCTGTAGCCACGATCACGGGCAATATTCTCCGCAAAGTTCATGAGTGAAGCACCAATGCCTTTTCCCTGCAGGTTGTTTTGCACAGCCATTTGCCGCAGCCTCACCGTTTGGTTATCAATATGGGTAAGAAAACAGCAGCCAAGCATTTTTTCTTCTTCAAAAGCAGCTATCAGAATATCATTCTTTTCCAGTTCCAGCTCTTCCGGGGTAAATGCCAGTCCAAGCGGTTTGCGAAGTATCTCATACCGCAGGTTCACCATTTGCCGGTGTTCGGCTGTTCCATAATCAATTTGTTTCAGCGCCATTAATGCAAGTTTAAGCAGGGGAAAACAAGTTACATTTTTTTATCTAAAAACAAACAGTTGTAACGGAAAGGCAAAAAGCAAAGCTTTTGAACGCACCTAATTTTGTAACTGTTGAAAAATGCGTCAAAACAAGTTGAAAATGAATTAGTTCTGACAATTTTGCCGGAACGCTTGAGAATTGACTAAAAACTCTATTTTTGCAACCTGTAACCAAATAATTACGACAATGTCAGACATCGCAGCAAGAGTAAAAAAAAATCATCGTTGACAAGTTAGGTGTTGAAGAATCAGAAGTAAATCCTGAAGCTTCTTTTACCAATGATCTCGGAGCTGATTCATTAGACACAGTTGAACTGATCATGGAATTTGAAAAAGAGTTCAACATCTCTATTCCCGATGAACAAGCTGAAACCATCACAACTGTTGGTCAGGCAGTAGCTTATTTAGAAGAACACGCTAAGTAATTTATCACTGAAACCTTTTCAGTGTAATTCATTATTTCTTTTTTCCCAGGCAACTCTCTTATGGATCTTAAACGAGTAGTAGTTACCGGAATCGGCGCCCTTACACCATTGGGCAAAACTCTTGATGAATATTGGGAGGGTTTGACCAATGGTGTTTCCGGAGCTGATTTCATTAAGCAGTTCGATTGTTCAAAGTTCAAAACAAGATTTGCCTGCGAGGTAAAAGATTTTGATCCCACCGTATATCTTGATAGAAAAGAAGCACGCAAGATCGACCGCTTTACCCAGTTTGCACTGGTAGTGAGCGATCAGGCTGTGCAGGATGCGGGCATCAATAAAGACAATGTTGATGTTGACCGTGTGGGTGTGATCTTTGCCAGTGGTATTGGCGGCCTCATTACCTTTCAGGAAGAGGTTGTAAATTTTGCCAATGGCGATGGTACTCCCCGTTTCAATCCCTTCTTTATTCCAAAGATGATCCTGGATATTGCCGCAGGGCAAATTTCCATGCGTCATGGCTTCCGTGGTCCAAACTTCGCAGTGGTTTCTGCATGTGCTTCATCTACCAATGCTATTATTGATGCGTATGATAATATCCGCTTAGGTAAAGCCGATATTATTCTTACCGGTGGTAGCGAAGCAGTGGTAAGTGCTGCGGGTGTTGGCGGGTTTAATGCTATGAAAGCATTAAGCGAACGTAATGATGATCCTGCAACTGCAAGTCGCCCGTTTGATAAAGACCGTGATGGTTTTGTAATGGGTGAAGGTGCAGGTATGCTTGTGCTTGAAAGTCTTGAGCATGCGTTAAAACGTGGCGCAAAAATTTATTGCGAAATTGCAGGCGGCGGTGCTACTGCCGATGCTCATCATATTACAGCACCACATCCCGAAGGACTTGGCGCAAAGAATGTAATGACAGCTGCGTTAAAAGATGCAGGCTTGCAGGCTTCCGATATTGATTACATTAACGTACATGGTACTTCTACACCATTAGGTGATATTGCTGAAACCAAAGCCATCATGAGTGTGTTTGGTGAACATGCATACAACCTCAACATCAGTTCTACAAAATCCATGACAGGCCACTGCTTGGGTGCTGCCGGAGCGTTGGAGGCCATTGCCTGTGTAATGAGTGTGGTGCATGATATCGTTCCTCCCACAATCAATCACTTTACTGATGATCCTGAACTGGATCCAAAACTGAACTTTACATTCAACAAAGCACAAAAACGTACAGTGCGTGCAGCATTGAGCAATACATTTGGCTTTGGTGGACATAATGCATCAGTGATTGTAAAGAAATATTCCTGATTTCCTTTAGATTTGTTGGAACAACATCCGCTGTAAAGCAATTTGTTTTCAGGTGAATGATGTCGTTTGCATGTATGGTGCGGAACCTCGTCCGTCAAATATTACCCGCTAAGAACAAATTTGAGAGTAACTTGCGTAATATACTCGGGTACAGTCCTGGCGACATAAAGTTGTACAAAACAGCTCTCAGTCACCGCTCCATTAAAGAAGGCAGCGATCAGAATAACGAGCGTCTTGA
>JAACZX010000711.1 GCA_009996555.1 Chitinophagaceae bacterium
CCATGATTTATACACATACTGAGCCCTAACACCAACCGCAGTAATAAAAACGAAATGTTAAAAGCTGTAGCAGAATAATTGATCGACAAGAGTTTCTTCATACGAACGTTGTAGTTTAGTTGCTGCACCACCCAAGGGAAACAGCAGGGTTCTTTTCATGTAATATTTGATTTCGTTTGCGAAATTAACGGAACATGAACTTTTATCCACAAAAAATTGGAATAGTGTTTGAGTGAGTGTGAGCAATTTACCTTTAACCCGCAGAACGGATTTTAAGACACCGGTTAAAATATTTACCAACGATGAACGTTTACCCGCCAATGAACAGCCGCATTACTTACATTATTTTGTTCCTCTTCACAGGTTTTGCTGTGCAGTTGCATGCACAGGTAACCGCAGTTAATAACGATCCCAATGCAAAATTCAAGCAGGCACAGGAATATTTCCTGAACGATCAGTACAGCCTTGCCATGCCTTTGCTGCGTGAGTTAAAGCAGGAGGTGCAAACTTCTACTGTTATGAACAGTGGAATACAGGTACAGGAAATTGATTATTACCTGCTGGCTTGCGGGCTGCAGCAAAATGATGAGCGTGCAGTAGCACCCAGCCGTGAGTTTGTTACTGTGGTGCACAATATGCCCCGTACACAACAGCTCAGCTTTCACCTGGGTAATTATTATTTCCGCAAACAACAGTTTACCGATGCGCTGGAGTTTTATGAAAAAGCAGAGATCGCCAGCTTAAATAATGAACAGATATCGGAACAGAAATTCCGCATGGGTTATTGTTATTTTCATTTGAAGCGTTACCAGCAGGCAAAGCCTTTGTTCAATACCATACGCCAGATGCCTGATGACAAGCATTACCTTGATGCAAATTATTACTACGGTTTTCTTGCGTATAACGATAAACAGTATAACGAAGCATTAGGCAGTTTTGAAAAAGTGCAGAATCATCCTGAGTATGGCAAGATCGTTCCGTTTTATATTGCTTCCATTCTTTATTTCCGTGGTGAGAAAGACAGGGCAATAAAAATTGCCGAAGATGCGGTGAAGAAACCCAATATGCTTTATGACATTGAAATGAAGCAGTTGCTTGGTCATGCCTATTTTGAAAAGAAAGATTATAAAAAAGCGCTTCCGTTACTGGAAGAATATGTAACAAAATCAGAAAAAGTTACAAGGCAGGATCTGTATGAGTTGAGTTATTGTTATTACCAGAATAATCAACTTACAAAAGCAATTGACGGGTTTAAACAATTAAGTGGAAACGAAGATTCGCTGAGCCAAAGTGCAATGTATTTGCTGGGTGATGCTTATTTAAAGACCAACCAGAAAGAAAATGCCCGCAATGCTTTTGCCTTTTGTGCAGCTAACAGCAGTAACCAGCAGCAACGTGAAGTATCGCTGTTCAATTATGCAAAGCTATCGTATGAGTTAGGTTACCAGGGGGTAGCCATCAGTGAGTTTAAACGTTTCCTCAATGAATATCCACGCAGCACTTATGGTAACGAGGCAAAGGAATTGCTTGTTGGTTTACTAACGGGCACCAGCAACTACAAAGATGCGATTGCGTTAATGGAATCGCTTGTCGACCCATCGGAATCAGCAAAAAAATTATATCCACGCATGTTGTATGGCCGTGCAGCTGAATTGATCAATGATGGTCAGCTGAACAAAGCCGATGAACTGCTGGATAAGATCTTAAAAGATAAATACAATGCACCTGTTCTTCCATTAACCAATTACTGGAAAGGGGAGATCGCATACCGTAATAACAGGCTTGATGATGCCATTCGTTTTTACGATAAGTTTTTACAAAGCGGAAATGCAGGAATGGGAGAGGCTACGGTAAAAGAAGCGAATTACAATATGGGTTATTGTTATTTGCGTAAAGAAAACTTTATTGTAGCACAGGGTTTTTTCCAAAAGGCACTTGGTCGTGTGGCACTTAATTCATCGCCCATTGATCAGGATGCCCATATCCGCCTGGCCGATTGTTATTTTATGCAGAAGAATTATTCCACTGCATTGGGTATGTATCAAAAGGCAATTGATTATTCATGGCCCAATGCCGATTATGCCATGTATCAAAAGGCAATGCTCACTGGTATTAATAATAGCAAAGGAAAAATTGATCAGCTGACAACGCTTCAGCGCCTGTATCCACGAAGCAACCTTGTGCCCGATGCCAATATGGAAATTGCCAAAACCTATATGGCCGATGAAAAATTCCAGGCAGCCATTCCTTTCCTGAATAATGTGATCAATGCCCCTCAAAACACAGGCTATAAACAAACCGCTTTGCTGCAATTGGCAGTTTGTTATTACAATCTCAATAAAAACCAGGAAGCATTAGAGCAATATAAAAAGCTGTTGCAGCAATATCCAAACAGTGAAGAAGCTGCTTTTGCTTTGGAAAATATCCGTGCTATTTATGTAGAAACAGGAAGACCGCAGGAGTATGAAGCATTTATCCGTTCAACCGGAAAGAATGTGTCAGCAAGCGAAGCCGATTCATTGGCTTATGCAGCAGTAGAAATAAAACTCGACAACAACGATTGCACAGGTGCTGTT
>JAACZX010000712.1 GCA_009996555.1 Chitinophagaceae bacterium
AGGGCTGATGTAAAGAATAATGCAATACCGGCTCCCTGGAAAAACTGTAGCAGGAACAGTCGTTTCACCATCGTCCATTCTCCCGGATGAATATTGAGCAGTCGCAGGAATTGATTAGTACCGGTTCTCATTGCAGTTTACAATCTTCTTTCTGTAAGATACTTATTCCTCAGTGCTTCATAGTGTTGTTGTTTAACAGGTGCTCTTAATTTTTGCGAAGAGGCCGTGCAATAATGATGCGATTCAAAAAAATGTAACTGCAGTTCTTCAAACGAAGCTTCGTTTTCTGTAATGCCGAAAAAGATAAACTCATTCATCAGCTGTTGACCAATGGTTTCAAAGTCATCTCTTCCAAGGTAATCAAGATCAGCATCGGCAAGAATCTGTTCAAGCAGGTTCGTAGGTTGTTGAGGAATTTTTGTAGCCCTGATCATACCACAGATGCGTTTCAGCTCCTGCTCTGTGCACCCGATCAATGGCAGGTCGTGCATTGCTTTTTTACAACTCATTTCCTCGTGGCCTTTGTATTGCAGCAAAAAACCTGTGTCGTGGTATAGTGCTGCAACTTTCAGCAATAAAAGCTCATTGGGGTCATCCACGGCTTCCCGTGCAGCAATGGCTGCAGCCTGTTCCATAACATCTAATGTGTGTTTTACACTGTGATAGGTCAGGCGGGACGATAAACCGGTACGAAGTTCAGTGAGTATCCGGTCGGCCAGAATATGAACATCAGTTGGTTGAATCATAACTATGCTCCATCAATGTACAAACTGAAACTGGTAAATGGTAATATTTGAATAAGAAAGGCGATAAAACAAAAGAGCCCTTTGTAAAAACAAAAGGCAATCGTAAAAAAGCATGAGAAAAATCTGTACGGAACAGAGTTGATCGGAATGACAAGCAACCGAATAAGCTGTAGGGGGAGGGTTCGAACCTCCACGGAGCAGTTAGCTGCAACACAAAGAGTTAGTGGTCAACCCTGGTCGGCCTTACCAAAAGTAACGTCGGCTCTATGTTGCGTTTATCCTGTTATCTCCACCCCCGAGACGAGAGGGCATGTCTGCCAAAAATTTCATCACCCCACAGTGTAAAAAGAACTATTTAAAAAACCCAATGGCCAAAATCCAGTAAACAAATGACTTACTTGTATTTTGGTTTTTGTAATTTGGATTTTATTTGTGCTGTAGAGGGAGGGGTCGAACCTCCACGGAGCAGTTAGGCCCGTTGCCGGACTTTATCCTGGTTTCTCCACCCCCGAGACGAGAGGGCATGTCTGCCGAAAATTTCATCACTCCACAGTATGTTGTTCAAAGAACGATTACAGTGCAATATTAAAGCAAAATCGCTGTTTGTTGAATGTTTTTCAATAAAAATTTTAAAACTTTCGACTGTATTCAAAATATTATTCTTAATGTTGAAATAATTTCAAAATAAAGTTGAAATATGGCTGCTAAATTGAATCTTGACAAACTGGACCTTCAGATCATTTCAGAAATGATGGAAGATGCCCAGATTTCTTATGCCGACCTGGGCAAAAAGCTCTTTGTTTCGGGCGGTACCATTCATGTGCGTATTAAAAAACTTCAGGAACATGGCATTGTAAAAGGAACAAAGCTGAATGTTGATCTGAAGGCGCTGGGTTATGATATTACCGCATTTGTGGGCATTTATCTTGAAAAAAGCTCGTTGTATGATACTGTGGCAAAAGACCTGCGCCGTATACCGGAGATCGTTCGGCTGAATTATACAACGGGTAACTACAGTATGTTTATTGAAGTGGTGTGCAAGGATATTAACCAGCTGCGATTTGTGTTGCACGATGCCTTACAGAAAATAAAAGGTATTGAACGTACGGAAACATTTATTTCACTTGATGAAAGTTTTAACCGCAAAGTGGAAGTGGTGCAGGATGTTGCCTGATTGCTGAAGAAACTAATTGTACATTAGCCCACCCTGAACAGAACTGTATGATGAATTTAGATATTGTATTTGAAGTGATCGGCAAACGCTGGAAGCAGGCGGTTGCGCTTGTTTTATCTGCCACACTCCTTACCGGTGTATTGCTTTACCTGAAAAAACCTTACTTCAGAAGCTCAGCTGTATTTACTGCTGCAAATCCCAATCTTGGCGATCGTTCAAATATTTACCGCACTGAGTTTTGGGAGCAATACTTTTATTATGGTGGCGAGTTTGATAATGACCGGTTAATGGCCATTGCCCGCTCAGAAGAAATGTGCCGTTTTATGGTTGATAGTTTTCAGTTGATGAAACATTATAAAATTGATGCTTCAAATGAGCGTGCTCCTTTTCTTGCCGATTATGAATACAAAGAAAATGTGCGCATTCATAAAAATGAGTTCGGACATGTAAAAGTAAACGTGTGGGATACGGATAAAAAACTGGCTGCAGCTATTGCAAACGCTATTGTAACACGCACCAATCAAAAAAGTATTGCAACCTCCAACAGCATGAAGGAGGAAATACTCCGCAAGCTGCAGCACGATCTGCAAACACAAAAAGACAGTCTTTTGCGTATTGATATGCAGTTAAGCACCGGAGCAGATGC
>JAACZX010000367.1 GCA_009996555.1 Chitinophagaceae bacterium
GCCGGATGTAAAGAACTATGTTATTCAATCGCTTGGCTGGATGATTGTAGGCGCCATCTTATTTACATTGATCATTATCACTGCATTTTTTCTCACCATCCGCACATTGTTGCGTCAAAAGAAGTTGGGTGATATGAAGAATGATTTCATCAACAACATGACGCATGAATTAAAAACACCGTTGGCTACTATTTCATTGGCAGTAGATGCACTAAAAAGTGAAAAGGTGCTGAGCAATCCTGACAAACTTGGTTATTTCACCAATATGATCAAGGATGAGAACAAACGGATGAACAAGCATGTTGAATCAATTTTGCAGGCGGCGCAAATGGAGCGTCAGGAAGTACAATTGAGTTTGAAAGATATTCATGTACATGATGTCATCCGTACAGTATTGAACAATCTTCAACTTCAGATCGAAGAAAAGCAGGGCAAGGTAGATGTACAGCTGAATGCAACAAATGATCTGATGGAAGCAGATGAAGTGCATCTTACAAATCTCATCAACAACTTAGTTGATAATGCACTGAAATATTCGAAAGACGATTCGTTCCGGCTGAATATTGCCACACGCAATGCAGGTAAGTTCATTCGTGTTACAGTGGAAGACCATGGCATTGGTATGAACAAGGAAACACTTGCAAGAGTGTTTGAAAAATTCTATCGTGCACACACCGGCAATGTACACAATGTAAAAGGCTTTGGTTTAGGACTCAGTTATGTAAAAACAATGGTGGAGGCACACGGTGGTAAAGTAAAAGCCGATAGTGTGATGGGCAAAGGCAGTACGTTTACGGTTGAGTTGCCATTGAAAAAATAGTTGCTGTTTCACCACAGGTATCAGCAACATCAAACCACTCCATTGCGCTGTAACGGCATCTACAGTTACATCAACTAAATTATTGGCTAACGCAAACTGTCGTATCCGGTCTCTTCTCAAACAATCTGGTTAATCATGAGTTTGTCGAGGGCGTACAACTCTCTAACAGGCTAACGTTGCCGCTCACCCTCTTTTTATTTTGCGCAAAAGTTGATGGAATTCTTTTTAGGAAGCCACATACAAATGAACAAAATCGGCATCCGGTAAGCAGCTATTTCCCATGAAGGCGGTAAGATCAACAGCCGCATTTCTTCCTTCTTGCCAAGCTTCTTCTTAAGTGGAGTTTAGAAATAGCCGGTCATGATATTTTGATTAATTCACATTCTCGTTTCGCTTATCCACAGACTATCCACTGTAATTCACATTGCTATCCACGAAAAAAGGCTTGTTTTCCAACGAAACCCTTTGCCAGTAAGGCTCAGAGAGTTGTGGAAAAAATAAAAACTTCCACTTTTGGTTCGAAAGTGGGAAAAAGTGTTATTTTGTGTGTAATTGTGTAGGTTTAGAATTAAAATCGTTTAAATGATTGGTTTTCTGGGTGAATATGAGGTTACGCTCGACACAAAAGGTCGATTCCTGCTCCCGGCTGGCTTTAAAAAGCAAATTCCGGAAGAGTGGAATAACCAGTTTGTGGTGAGCAGAGGCATGGATTCGTGCCTCACCTTATACCACATGAAACATTGGGAACCAATTTTCACCCGCATCAGTTCTTTAAACGATTTTGATCCGAAGGTAAGGCAATTCCAACGCTTCTTTTTGAACGGAGCCACCACGGTTGAGCTTGATTCAGCGGGACGTTTACTGGTGCCTGGTCAGCTGAAAGAATATGCAGGGCTTGATAAGGACGTTGTGATGCTTGCCAAAGGCGATAAGATTGAAATATGGGATAGCAATAAGTACAAACAGCTCTTTGAAACCCTTTCAGCCACAGATTTCAGCAACCTGGCGAATGAGGTGATGGTGAAACCTCCGGTGTTGTAAAATATGGCGAAGCAAAAACAAATACCAGCTGCTGGGGATGGAAAGTCCAATCAGCAACAGGATGTTTATCATATTCCTGTTATGCTGCACGAAGCAGTAGATGCATTGAACATACAATCAAATGGAGTGTATGTTGATTGCACTTTCGGCGGCGGCGGTCACAGCAGGGAAATATTGAAACGCCTGGGCAATGACGGGAAACTGGTTGCTTTTGACCAGGACCCTGATGCAAAGCGTAACCTGCCAAATGATGAACGTATTGTTTTTGTGCCGCACAACTTTAAACACATCAGCCGCTTTTTAAAACTGAACGGTTTTACAAAAGTGGATGGAGTGTTGGCCGATCTCGGTGTTTCCAGTCACCAGTTTGATGAAGGTGCAAGAGGCTTTTCTACAAGGTTCGATGGTCCGCTTGATATGCGGATGGATCCATCGCAACCGGCAACAGCTTCTTCCATTCTCCTCAATTATTCGCAACAGCAGCTGCATAAACTGTTTGAACAATATGGTGAGGTGACCAATGCAAAAACACTTGCTGCAACGATTGTGCAGCAACGCAGCACCAATCCGTTTCAAACCATTGAGCAGTTGAAGCAGGCTTTGCAATCTGTAGTAAAGGGTAATCCCAATAAATATTTCGCCCAGGTATTCCAGGCATTGCGTATTGAAGTAAATGATGAATTAGGAGTGTTAAGAG
>JAACZX010000713.1 GCA_009996555.1 Chitinophagaceae bacterium
AATAACGGGCTTCACTCATCTGTTGAAAAACGGATACAAACAAAGTTTGAAGTATGAAAATGGAATACTTTACAGAAAATGGCGCTAACCAGGTGATCAAAAAATATGAGAACTTAATTGGCAGGGAATTTTATTTTGACGAGCGTGGTGCAAGGTGCAGGCTCTTTGATATTTTGAAAAGCACATCTAAATACACAGGTGCTTTCCTGGTTTTATTTCAGTCAGAAAAAAACGCTTATGTAGCTATTTATGATTTCATGCGGTTCAACAAATTGGAATATCATTTTCACTCATTCGAAACTATCGCAATAGAAGAAACCTGATCAAATAGAACCATTGCATGTAACTTAAAATGTGCAGATATTTTTTTGCAAGCATTTAGATTTTTCAATAAGTAGTTTATCTTTATATCAGGTGTTTTTCATAGGTTAGCAATGGCCGTCTTTTTCCAGGGATGGCCTTTTCTTGAACAGTTAGGGCATCATAGTATAAAATCCTCCGGTTAAAGACCATCTTCAAGTCAAAGTGTAATTAGCCTTATAAACAATGAAGAAAAAGTATTTTTTTTTGATAACTATAGAATATAACTGCACATGAATGGAAAGGATGGTAAATTCATAGTCAATTTTAAACCAACTGAGGCGCAGGTCGGCGAGATTAAAAAGTGGCTCATGGAGGAAGACCGCAAAACAGGAGATGGATTTTACTGTAACTGGAAAACGATTAAATCGTCTTTTGATAATGAACAGTTGGTAACCATCTCACATCTAAACAAAGCGATTGGGTTTGTAACATATGATGATTCTATAACCCATACAGTTAAAATTGTAATTGCAGAAATACAGCCTTTTTATCGTGGAAAAGGAGTTGGACGATTTTTTATTTCGGAGCTTTCGAGATATTGGGCTGAGAAGGGTTGCGTAGTGCTGTTCCTTGAATGTTCTCCTGAAACATCAGCACCTATCTGGATGAAACTTGGGTTTAAAGAGTATACAGATTCTCCTGAGAAATACAGGTTCAGTCTATCGAGTGGCAAACAACTTTTTCAAATTTTAATGGATCACCTGGAACCCAACCATGCAACTCTGTCAAACGAAAAAATTGAACTTTGGAATGATGAGCTTTATAGGGTAAGAAATACAGAGCCAAAATATATTTGGTATCTTGATTTTATCCCGAATACGAGAAAACTTAAAAAGCCAATAGTTCACCCTGCGCATTACGATTGGCGAATACGTTGGTCGTCAAACAGTAAAACAATTAAAGATGATAAAATCAAGTATTTTGGGAATGAGATAATTTACGGAACATTTATCGTGATAAAAGATCTTCCGGATATAGGCAATGATTAATTGTTGAGTGAGAATTTTTACATTGACAGGAACGGAGAGAATAAATGATATACTTTATAAAATAAACTACGAAGAATGTCACTTTCGGATTATTTAAAAGCACGCCAAAGAATGCAGGATGTTGCGATTCCTGCTGCTGTAAGAGCCATACTGGAAACTCAGCAAAAAATTAAGGCAGCTTTATATCCATCTGCTGTGCAGGATATTTTGGATTCGCAGAAAGCGTGGAGTTCTATTTTCGATTCAAATCCATTAAAAGAGTTTAAGCCAATTATAGATTTTCCAAGTATTGATTTTTATTCAAAGGCGTTCAGTGCTTTGGAAAATATGAACACACCACTTACAGTCAGTGACTTTATACCTCCAATAAATTTTTCATCTACCAGCTTCGACTTTTTAAGTTTTGTGGATGAAGTAACAGAGGAAGAATCGAAAGAGGTTGAGAAGGTAATTGTTGAGGAAACCAAGAGTATTAAGAGAATCATAACAGATATATACCAGGATAATTCTAACCTGCTGAAAATAGAACCAAGGCAATTTGAAGAATTGGTTGCTGAACTACTCCATTCAAAAGGTTATAAGATCGAACTAACAAAGCAAACAAGGGACAACGGGTATGATATAATAGCATTGGTGACGATTGGCGGCAATTTGCCGCTGAAATTTTTAGTTGAATGCAAAAGGCTTAAAAAAGATAAAGTTGGCGTTGATATAGTAAGAAGTTTCAAGGAAGTGATACAAACCGAAAATGCGAACAAGGGTATTATTGTAACCACTTCGTACTTTACTAAAGATGCAAATAAAAAGAGACTTGAGACGCCATATCTTTTGGATTATAAGGATAAAGATGATGTACTGCAATGGATTGCCGATTATTGCAACAGATAAGTTGCATATTAAAATGAAAACGGTGTTAGTTTAAAAGCCAGTGTAAATAAATGATTTGCGTAGCTCTAAGTTTTTTACCTGGTAGCTATAAGGTTTACTGATTTAGGTTTTGTTCTTTTAAATGACAATGAACTTTTTCAGGCTGCTTTTGTTTTTGTGTTACTATTTGATGACTTCTGCGGAACAATGATATAAATCAATATTATATCAAATACAGCTCATGAAATACTGAGATCATAAGACCTATGTTTGAAAAAATCTTTTATGAAAACCTATGTTTTATGGAAGCACTTGTTCATAGTGTCAAGCATCTGC
>JAACZX010000368.1 GCA_009996555.1 Chitinophagaceae bacterium
CATATTTTTACTACTATGCAGTTTACATCGCTTGCAGTTTTTTGTGGTTCAAAATCCGGAGCCGATCCTGTTTACATTTCCCATGCAAAAGAACTTGGCCATTTAATGGCCCAAAAGAACATTACACTTGTATATGGCGGCGGCGGCAAAGGTATTATGGGTGCTGTTGCAGATGCAGTGATGGACAACAATGGCAAGGTGGTGGGTGTTATTCCTGAAATACTGCTGGAGTGGGAAGCACATCATCAAGGCATTACCGATCTGCGTGTGGTTTCAGATATGCATGTGCGTAAAAAAATGATGTATGAGTTGTGCGATGCTGCTGTAATTCTTGCAGGCGGGCATGGCACTCTGGATGAGCTGTTTGAAATGCTTACCTGGAACACGTTAAAGATCCACAGTAAAAAAATATTCCTGCTGAACAGTAATGGATACTATACACACCTGATCGAGCACATGCGCCACATGTACAAAGAAGATTTTCTTTATGAAGAAATTGAAGACAGGATCGTGATTGTAAATGAACCTTCAGAAGTGTTTGCTTAGCGCTCTTTCTTCGGACGCAAATAAAACATAAATGATGTTCTGAAAACCGGCAGCATTGAACTTGTTTGCCTGTCGATATAAGGTGAATTGGGATTCCGCAGCACATCCACCATAATACTTGTAAAAAACTGTGACCGGCCTACCTGCCTGCTGCCATATCCTGCGCCTACTAAAACGCTCGGGCTGGTGTATGCTGTTTTTACAGTGCCATAAGGGTCTTTATACTTTTCGGTAATGCGGTTAAACTCATACTGACCGGTAATAAAAAACTGGTTAATGATCCAGCCCCGCAGGTATGGCCCTCCGCCAAATGCAAAGAACTTGTACGAATATCCTGAACCTAAATTTTGTGTGATGTAGTTGATGTTAGTGGCAATGCCTGCATCCAGGAAATTATTCAAACTGTAACCCACTTCAGGATTCAAACCCAGTATCCATCCTTGTGAGAAACCAACATTCAGCCCTGTACCAATGTATAACTGCTCACGCTTAAATCCTCTTTCTTTTTCATCCTCGCCTTGGTATTTGTATTGGGCAAAAGAAGTAACGGATGTTATTAACATAGACAAAAGAAAGAATGCTTTTTTCATGATCTTAATTTTATATCCGGCAATTTTTATTACCCTGTGAAATGCGATACTGTAATTTAATGTCGTCTTGTTTACCTGAGAAGAAATGTGCCTTCTTTTGCAAACATATTACAGTTGTGCACGTTCGCAAAATACTGCTGTAGTATAGTATATTTCGTTAAGGGTTCGCTAATTGCCGCTAACGGACTTATACCAGCAAGATAACTCTGTTGTAAAAATTATAAAGCCGGGGGCAAAGCCGGAGTATAAGAAACCGGTACTGTTACATGTACAACGAAAACCAGGTATTTGTGGCATCAAAACCGTGGACACAAACTTTGTCTACGCTGGCTCTTATCACCAAAGTATTCATTGTAATATCCATTCTTGATAAGCGAAAATTCATACGCACCATACGTACTGTTATAACGTGAAAGACTGCTGGTAGTTGCATCGTATGTAAATGTAAAACGGATGTCTTTCCATTCAAGCCCGATCATTGCAACAGCTGCATCATTCCAGCGGTAATAAGCACCACCAAACAGCACCATGCTACCATCGCCCATCACATTGTACGCAAGGTTTGCTCCAAATACTGTTTCGTTTGCCTTCGCCTGGGAAGAGAAGTATGCGTTGGGATTCACGATCCAGTCATCATTTATTTTAAAACTTCCGTTGAGGAAACCAATATACCTGCGGGGCACTTCATTGGTTCCATTGGAAAAGAATGTTTCTTTTGGTTTATTGATGTGGTGAACTGATACCCCTGCATTGATGTATGTATTCTCCGTTGGGAAATAAGCATAGTTCATGCCCACCTGCAGATCAAAATAAGCGGTATTGGGGTTTGTGAGTTGTGCTTCACCGGTAGGAGCACCTGCATCAAATATTTTTCCGTTCCATTGGTTATCGAAGGTAAACTTAGTAATGTCAATACGCTTGCTTGCATAGCCTGCATTAAATCCTGCACTGAGCAAACTGCTGAGCCCGATCATTTGATGATACGCTACTGATCCATATACTTTATTTGAACGGAGATTGCCACGGCCAGCTACATCGTTCAGCAATACAGCACCAAGCCCAACCCAACCATTTTCAATACTGTTACGAAACACCTGTGCATCGCCCCAAACACTGGAGGTACGGAAGGGCACAGGAATAGAAGTCCACTGGTTACGGAAGTTGCCGCCAATACGGTAATCAGCCTCAGGAATAAATCCTGTATTGGCCGGATTGGTGGTAAGCGGCGAATTCATAAACTGAGAAAAATGCAGATCCTGTGCTGATGCAGTTGTATACAACAACATCAACATAAATACAGCCCCAATGATACGGTTACACATAGCTCTTCTTTTAAAACGTTTACACAAGCTGTTGATTTCTGGTCTGGTCTTAAATATGGATAGAGGGCCTGTTCGTTCTGTTGTTACCG
>JAACZX010000714.1 GCA_009996555.1 Chitinophagaceae bacterium
CCATCAACACTCGGCCACTCATGCCCTGCAATTTCCATATCCATGATGCGCTTGTGGATCTGTGTGATCTTTTTTGTCTTTACATCAATTGTCCAGATGCGGTTAACTTTATGCCAGGGGCCTTCGTGACAAAACATTAATAAGTTGGGATCGGTTGTAGAGAACTGAACATGATTGAGCCATGCACTGTCGCTGTGTACTTTGTCCAGTTCTTTCGTCTTAACATTTATAGTGAACAAAGTGCGTGGCAGCTTCGCTTCGTAAATAATATTGAAGTAACTCGACTTGTTGGGATATTTTTTGAACAACTCCTTTTCTTCTTCGCTTGATTTGGCACCGCCGAGCAATGTACCATCTGCATTAATGGCTGTAACTGTTCCTTTA
Source organism: Chitinophagaceae bacterium (assembly GCA_009996555.1). Taxonomy (GTDB): domain Bacteria; phylum Bacteroidota; class Bacteroidia; order Chitinophagales; family Chitinophagaceae; genus Lacibacter. The sequence continues at coordinate 385 of JAACZX010000714.1, forward strand.
AAATCAGCAGGGAAAACAAATACCTGTTTTACTTCTTTGGTCTTTGCGTTTACGCTGAACACAGTATCTCTTATCTGGTAATAGACAATTCCTTTTTTATTGTCAACGATCTCGCCATTCATAGGCGAACGATGATTTGTCAGCTGTTCTGTCTTTAATGTTTTGAGGTCGAGTAAAAAGATCTGGCGGTTGGGTGAAAACACAGAAGAGATTTCCTGTTTCTTCAAACTATCATTCAGCACATTTTTATTGCTGCTGTAAAACACCATCGAGTTACCGATGAAGGGATTGTTGTGAAAATAAAAACTGAGATTACTCCTGCCTTCCAGTCTTGTTAGTTTGACAATACGATGTTTTGTGTCTTTATCGATCCATTCGTTGGGCATTGTTCTGCCACCGGTTTCAAGCACTTCCTGTGCATGGAGCGACAATACAGAAGCAATCAGCAGGGCAACCGTTGAGAATAGTTTCATTTTTATACAGCTTTTAATCAGCTATAAAGTAAAGATTTAAAAGCAGGACGGTTATCCTGTACAATCCTGCTATTTCGGCTGTGCTTTATGCGCTTTGTAGCGCCTGCGCACATCCGGAAAAAAGATGAAATTAAAGTAGAGGAAATTTACGACAATGATGATGTAAGCAACATTAAAAGGCAGGTAGGATCTGAATTTAATCAATAGAATTTCACTGAAAATAATCGTAAGCGCAATCGCAAAAAGTAAAGGGTTGAAAAACTTCCGCATTAAAAAAATCTGTTATTCTGCAAATTAAGCCTTTCCGGCTTAACAATTGTTCATATTTTACCTGTTTCAAAAAAGGAAAACTCACTCCTTTACCAGCACCACATCATCCAAATAGCAAAAAGCATTGGCTGTTCCATCGGCAATAAACCCTATTTCTACCTGACCTCCTTTCACCTGTACATGATCAATGCTGATACTTGTCCATTCCTTATGCTCGCCTGTAATGGTATACAGCTTCGTTTGCGCATTGCTTGTGGCATACATCTGCAGCTTATGAAAGCCATTACTGTTTTTAATGAAGGCCGTTAAGCGATACCGGCCATCCTTTAACTGCACATAAGCCGTTGAAGAAATCACTTGTTGAACACTGCGGATAAAATCAACCTTATCCGTTATCTGCAAACTCTTCTCACCGATCACTGTTTTCCGATCGCTCTCTGTATTAAAATAATTCAACACAGGCGAGCTGTTACTGTCCAGCGATACTTTGTTGCCTTCAATAACAGTCGTTGTCCAGCCCAGTAAAAATTCCTGCACCGGTTTTACATGACTGGGGATTCTCCTCCTGTCGGCTTCAAAACTTCCATTCATCACATAGTTGTTATCTGCCGCAACTTTCCACTCACCGGTTTTTGCATTGATGTTCCAGGAACTGAGCGAATTAAAATAAGGTTCTGCTCCATTGAACGAAAGTGGGAACCATTGATTGTAACCCAAGCCATTGCCTGCAAAATTCGCCCAGCGATCACCGCAATACACAACAGTCTCTTGCTTTTTTCCTTTTATGTTGAAGAAGAACCCTGTTTGTGTTACATGCGCATAATCTTTTTCACTTCCCTTCATCACTGCCATACTATTGGTTGGGGTGTAAGGCCCACGAATATCATCAGCGACTAAGTAATAGGCATACGATGCATCCCATCCATAAATGTTTGATGCAGCCATGTAATACCTGCCCTTGTATTTGAACATGCAGTTGCCTTCCCTGCTTTCGCCCTGGAATACTTTTGTGCAGTCTAACAAATTCACCATGCCATCTTTCAAGCCAATCTCTGAAACATAAATTTTATTTCTGCCGCTGCCATACGAATAGATGAGATACGATTTGCCGCTTTCTTCATCGGTAAACACTGTCTGATCGCCGGTATTGGTTGTACCGATCATTTCTTTCATGCTGATGCGTTGATGCCATTTGAATGCACCTGTCGGTGAATCTGCAAGTGTTATCAGCACCTGGTTGCCGTGCTGTACAAACATCGCATACTTGTTCATTTCTTTGATGTACGCCACACCCAATCGTCCCACCCATGTTCTGGGCGATGTTTTAAAAGCTTCTTCTTTTGTAAACACGTTTGCTTCAAAGGTCCAGTTTACAAGATCAGTTGAACTATAACAGGTAACTGCTTCAAACGTT
>JAACZX010000715.1 GCA_009996555.1 Chitinophagaceae bacterium
ATGACTCATGTTTGCAAGAAACTGCTCCTGTAACAATTCAGCTGCTTCTGCTTTTTTCTTTGCTTCCACTAATTTCTCACGGGCCTTTACACGTTCAGTAATATCGGTAGCAATGCCACCCACCCCATATACAATTTCATCTTTATCAAACAATGGAAACTTTACGATCAGGAGATTGTGTTCACCATCGGCCATTTGCACTGTTTCATCTGTTTGCACATGTTCAAGCGTAAGCAAAACTTTTTCATCAGCTTCACGATAACGAATTGCATTTTCATCATCCTCAAAATCAAAATCTGTTTTGCCGATCACTTCCTCTTCTGTACGGGAAAACTCTTCTTTAAAAGAACGATTGATCAACAAGTAACGCCCTTCCACATCCTTGATAAACATAATAAGTGGTGTGTTATCAAGAATAGACTGTAACCTGAACTGGTATTCCTCACGCTCTTCACGTATCTTTTCCCATGCACGATCAACTAATTTCCGCTCAGTAATATTTTTTGCTGCAATACAAACAGCTATCACCTGGTTCTTTTCATTGCGTACAGGAAAATAGGTGTTGTGATACCATTGTTCCCCTTCATCCGTTTCAATCATTGTTTCTGTTTCCTGCACCATTCCACGCATCACTTTTTCCACCATTACACGAAACACTTCCTTTCTTTCCTCCCGTATAAACTCAAGTATCTGGTCATTTTCACGAACAGGCTTTCCTGCGATGCTACGCAGAATCTTCTTGCCGGCTTCATTGATCATGATGATATTATATTCAGGAGAGATCATATAAAAACCTTCTTCCGTACTTGAAAGCATGGCTCTTATCTTTTGATCGGCTTCACGAATGCGTTCTTCGTTTTGTTTGATGGAAGTGATATCGGATGTAACAACTGCTGCACCGGTTATTTCTTTTCCATTTTCCATTACAGGTGAATGGCTGATGCGAAGCCATTGTGTACCGTTTGCTGTTTCGTATTTTGATTCATACTCCACATACTCGCCTTTGAACACACGTTCAAAATTTTCTGTTGCCTGCGCCAATACTTCGTCCGGAATAACAGACAGTAAATGCATCCCTATTTCCACTTTTTTACCCGTACGCATTTCCATTCCTTCACGTGCAGGCCGGTTCATAACACGAATGGTCAGGTTTCTGTCAACCATAAAAAATCCTTCGTGTGTATTGTTCAAAAGGGTTTGTACCAGCTCTTCTGATTCTTTCAATTTCGATTCGGCTTCCATTTCATCCGAAATATCTTTTACCGTACATTGAAAACCTACGATCTGCTCATCAGCAGAAATAGTAAGCGATGTCAGCTTAACCCATTTCTGTTCTCCTTCCTTTGTTTCAATAGGAAAACGAACCACCATTTCAAAAACCCGTTCATTAAACTGCTGTTCAAATTTTTCAAGCACCTGCTGTTGCCATTGCGCAGGCACCAGCACAGCAAAAGATTTCCCCTGTAACTCAAGTGGCGAATAACCGGTAAGACCTTTAGCCTTTGCACTAATGAATTCAAATTCACCTTTTAGGTTAGCAGTGAATGTAATAATGCCGGGACCTTCAATCAGTTTCCGGTATTTCACTTCACTCTCCCGTATTTCCTGTTCAGCTCTTTTCCGGAGGCGAATATCTTTATCAAGTTGCCACAGCAACACTGCAATAAAAAGAATGACAATGAAAGCACCTGCAACAGCAATTTTAATCAATCGCTGCTCCGTTTGCTCACTCACTTTAGTACGTTGCTGTAACAGCATTTGCTGACGCTCACGTATAGACGATAGCTGCTCATTGATCTGCTGAGAAAGTTCTCTTCCCTTTGCATCAAGATCTTTACCCTGTGCAATTGGCTTTTGAGAAGCAAGGAAAGCCTGCTGGTCTGTTCCACTCCGCTTCAGCGTAGATCCTAATTGACCAAGCCATGCTTTTTGTGTGGAGTCAAGAGCCATTTGATGTGCAGTGGCAGCAGCATACTGAATACTAAGATGAACTTTTTGTAATTCATTCAGGATGTGTTCTTCACCCGTTATCAGGTAACTTCTCACCAAACCTTCACTTTCCGATACGCCTAAGCGGATATTATCAACCTGCTCCATTACCCGGTAAGTATGCATCACCATCTCATCGGTTTGCTTTGTTTGCACAGAGCCCACGTAAATAATACGGCCAAAAAACACAAGCACACCTGCTGCTAAAACAAATATCAACAGTATGGTGCGGCTAACCGGAATGTTTAGTTTTATGAAGGCAGGTTTCCTCAAAATATTTTTTTGCAGTTTAAGATGAACAAATAAGAATATTCATCCGCAACAGCAGGCACAGCAGTAAGCCGGGATAACAGGGAAAATAGTTGTTTGTGGAAGAATTGAATACTGCGTAAAACACGCCCTGTATTTGCGAACATCATGGATACTGGATTTGGATAATTGAATATCGCTGATAAACACAAAACAGCCTTAACCAAATAAAAAATTAAGTTGAAAATAAGTGCAAACTCTTATAACATAAAAATGCCGGACTACATGCCCGGCATTTTTA
>JAACZX010000043.1 GCA_009996555.1 Chitinophagaceae bacterium
CCAATGTCGATGCCTACTGCATAGTCTTTCGTCATAATTGGTTTGTATTTATAATAGGTCTGTAATTGCTGTTTTAGTGTTAATGACCACCGCCACCTTCCAGTTTGTCGTAATCAATGCCCTGTGATTTAAGAATGGATTTTGCCCTGATGGCATAAAATGCCAGGTAAGCAAAACAGGCCACACCCACAAGGTAAGACCATTGTATTCCCAGTATAGCATCATCAGCTACAACACCCTGCAATAAACTGATAACGCCACCACCCATGATCATCATAATGAGGAAGCTGGCTCCTTCATTTGTATGTTTGCCAAGACCGGCAATAGCTAATGTGAAAATACAAGGCCACAATGTGCTGCAGAATAAACCAACACTGATAAAAGCATAAACGCTGAGCATTCCATCGGCAAGCATACCAATAAATAGTGCAGCAATACCCATGAGCGAATAAATGAGAAGCAATCTTGCAGGGCTTCCTTTACTCATCATATCGCCAATGATCATAAATACAATTACCACGGCATAGATATAAAAATGCGAAAGATCGTGCTGTGCAATAGCATTTACCAGCAGGAAAACACCAAATGCAATGTACGGCATCAAAAACCGCAGTATTTGTGATAAGCTTTTTGATACACCAAATGCACCTGTAGCAGAAGTCCAGCGACCAATCATTAAACTGGCCCAGAATAATGATACGTAAGGAGCAATTTGTTCTGTAGGTGTGTTCAGGTGCTTCTTCATAAACTCAGGAAGATTAGAAGCAGTCGATACTTCCACACCAACATAAACAAAAATGCCGATCATGCCCAACACCAGTTGTGGATACTGCAATACGCTTTTCTTGTGTGCAACTTTTGTTGTGTCTCCGGCTTCAGAATCTGCAACTGCATCCAGATCGATTTTGTTTGGAACAGATGAGAATTTGAAGATGATTGCAGCCACTAAAAATGCAGCACCTAAAATGAGGTAAGGCGTTTTAATACTTTCAATACTGGCATTACTGCTGCCGCTTGAAACAGAACCAAAAATGGCAAAACTTACAATGAGCGGGCCAATAGTAGTACCAAAGTTATTAATACCACCTGCTAAACTCAAACGTTGCGATCCTGTTTTAGGATCGCCCATTACAATGGCAAGCGGATTAGCAGCTGTTTGCTGCAGTGAAAAACCAAGGCCCACAATAAACAGACCTGTGATCATTAAATTGAATGATGCGCTTTCTGCAGCCGGGTAGAACAGTAACGTACCTAAGGCAGAAATAATCAGACCTAAGGAAATGCCGTTCTTGTAACCAATCTTGTTCAACACATCGCCACCAACTGCTTTTGAAACTAAAAAGTAAATGATAGAGCCAACTGTGTAGGCAACATAAAATGCAAACGATACCATTTGCGATTGCCATTGTTCAAGATGAAGCTTCTCTTTAAAAACAGGAATAAGAATGTCATTTGATGCAGCAACGAATCCCCAAAAGAAAAAAACGGAGATCAGTACGCTGAATTGCGACCACTTTGTTTGCTGGGACATAATCAATCGTAATTTAAGGGGCTGAAAGTATGCAAGAAATTGCTTTGCGAAAAATTATTTATTGTTTTTTGGTATGAGTCAAACTCCTTCCTATATTCAATGCAACAAACAGTTCTAATTTCTTGCCAATGGAAATTCTTCATGTTAGTGCAGAGTGTTACCCGGTTGCTAAAGCAGGAGGGTTAGGCGATGTGGTTGGTGCGTTACCTAAATATCAGCAGGATGCAGGGCATAATGCCAAGGTGGTGATGCCGATGTACCGTACAAAGTTTTTATTGAATAATGAGTTTGATGTGGTGCATAAAGGGTATACGAACATTGGTGATTATTTTTTTGATTACACCATCATTAAAGAAACCACCGATAAGTTAGGTTTTGGACTTTACCTGATTGATATTAACGGATTACTTGATCGTGAAAAGATATACGGGTATGATGATGATGTGCAACGCTTCACCGCCTTCCAGGTGTGTGTGGTGGATTGGATAGCATCCTGGCAGTTTAAACCGGATGTGGTGCATGTACACGATTATCATGCAGGTCTTATTCCGTTTATGATGAAGTATTGCTACCGTTACAACCAGCTTGCTGCTGTTCCAACGGTATTAACAATACACAATGCACAGTACCAGGGATGGATGACATGGGAACAGAGCGTTTACCTTCCTCCTTATGACGATTGGAAACGTGGTATGCTGGAATGGGGTGGCAGTATTAATCCATTAGCAAGTGCTGTGAAGTGTGCCGATAAAGTAACAACTGTAAGTAACAGCTATATGGACGAGCTTCGTTACATGAGTAATGGACTGGAAGCCTTGTTTGAATACGAAAGAGGTAAATGCACAGGTATATTGAATGGTATTGATACGCAAGTGTGGGATCCTGAAACCGATAAGTACATCAAACACGATTATTCACTTGCAACAGTAGAAGAAGGAAAGGCAAAGAACAAAGCCCAGCTTTGTGAAACCTTTGGGCTGGATATTAATAAACCTTTATTTGTTTTACCAAGCCGTGTAGAACCTTGTGGTTTAAACCAAATGTATTCCATGCGCTACGGCACCGTTCCGCTGGTGCGTAATACAGGAGGATTGAAAGACACAGTAAAAGATATTCTTACGCCTAACGGTTATGGAATTGTGTTTGATCAGGCAACAGTAGGCGATGTGTGCAATGCTGTATGGCGTGCCTGCGAATTATATAACAATAAAGAAAAATTCGAGACTTCAAGAGAAACAATGATGAAACTCGACTTCAGCTGGGAATCCAGCGTTCAACAATATCTTGCTTTATACCAAAGTTTGAGATAATTTTAAAGAGCCCTACAAACAATCTTATTATGAGTTCCATTTCAGCCGCTAAAAGCACATTGGCCGTAATCCTTGGAGGAGGTGCCGGCACCAGGTTATATCCATTAACTGCAAGCCGCAGTAAACCTGCTGTTCCTATTGCAGGTAAATACCGTTTGGTGGATATTCCTATTTCCAACTGTATTAATTCAGGCATCAACCGCATGTTTGTATTAACACAGTTCAACTCTGCATCATTAAATAAACATATCAAGAATACCTATCACTTCAGCATGTTCAGTCGTGCGTTTGTAGATATTCTTGCAGCAGAACAAACACCGGATAACTCGGGGTGGTACCAGGGAACTGCCGATGCGGTGCGCCAGTGTCTTCGTCATGTGCAGCAGCACGAAGCTGATTATGTGCTCATTCTTTCAGGCGATCAGTTGTATCAAATGGATTTTCAGCAAATGATCGAAGATCATGTGGCCCGTGGTGCCGACATCAGCATTGCAACTATTCCTGTGGCTGAGCGTGAAGCACCGGAGTTTGGCATTCTTAAAGCAGATGAAAACAGCATGATCACCTCTTTCATTGAAAAACCAAAGAAAGAAATTTTAGGTGAGTGGGTGAGTGATACCGGCGATGAAATGCGTCGTTTGGGCCGCATCTACCTTGCATCAATGGGTATTTATATTTTCAACAAACAATTGCTGATCGATCTGTTACAGGATGAATACAAAGATGCAGCAGACTTTGGCAAAGAGATCATGCCTGCATCCATTGCAAAATATAAAGTAGCCAGCTACCAGTACGATGGTTACTGGACAGATATTGGAAATATCTATTCCTTCTTTGAAGCCAATCTTGCATTAACGCAGGAAATACCCGATTTTAACCTGTTTGATAATACAAAGCCAGTGTACACACGTGCACGTATGCTTCCTCCTGCAAAGATCAGCGGAACAACACTGGAGAAAACAATTATTGCAGAAGGTTCCATTATCCTTGCAAGCAGGGTAGAGAACAGTGTTGTTGGTATCCGCTCCCGCATTGGTCATGGTACAACCATTGTGAGTTGTTACATTATGGGTGGCGATTATTTTGAAACACTTGAAGAAATGAATCATTCAGCTGCCCGTGGTATTCCTAAAATAGGTATTGGCGAACGTTGTTATATCAAGAATACGATCATTGATAAAAATTGCCGCATTGGAAACGATGTGCGTATTAACGGCGGTAATCATTTACCAAATACAGATCATTCGCTGTACACAGTTAAAGATGGTATTGTGGTGATCAAAAAAGGAGCAATTATACCAGACGGATTTGTGATATAAACTTTTTCCCCGGAAAAGTTTTGCTATACTGCTATCGATTATGAACCAAAAATCCGATCTCCTTCGGGGAGGAGATATCATCTTGCCATGCAGGACTCATTGCCTATCAGCAAACCGAAACTCAGTTTAGGACAAATCATAAACATGAGCGTTGGTTTCTTTGGAATCCAGTTTGCATTTGGATTACAGAATGCAAACGTCAGCCGTATTTTTCAAACTCTTGGAGCAAAGATCGAAGAGATACCTATTCTCTGGATTGCTGCACCGCTTACCGGGTTGTTGATTCAGCCAATCATTGGTCACATGAGCGACCGTACATGGCTTGGCAAACTCGGGAGACGAAGACCTTATTTTATGGCGGGTGCAATCTTTGCAGCCCTTGCTTTGTTTGTGTTTCCGGGAGTATCTGCGTTGTGGATGGCAGCAGTAACACTTTGGGTGCTTGATGCATCCATTAATATTTCAATGGAGCCCTTCAGGGCTTTTGTTGGTGATATGTTGCCTGATGAACAACGTACTGCAGGTTTTGCCATGCAAAGTTTTTTCATTGGATTAGGTGCGGTTATTTCTTCGATTCTCCCTTACATGTTAACAGCTTTTGGTATTTCAAATACTGCTGAGCCCGGAATAATACCAGATTCAGTACGCATATCATTTATTACAGGCGCAATAGTTTTTGTAGTAGCCATTTCCTATACTGTTTTTACCACAAAGGAATATTCGCCGGATGAAATGAAAAGCTTTGGCGAAACAGGTGAAGAAGAACATACAACAACAATTAAAACAGCCTTGAAGAGTTTTTATCGTAAAGGGCTGATGTGGGCGCTTGCCGGTGCAGTGTTAACAGCTTTTCTTTTCTTTTACAATCAAAATGCTGCCCAGCCACTTGAAAAAGAATTGTATGTACTTACTGGTGGCGTATTAGCATTTGGTTTGTTTCAATTACTTGCAGGTGGATTCTATTCAGCCGGAAAGAAAAACGGAATGGTGGAAGTGATGGATGATCTGAACCATTTGCCTGTAACAATGAAAAAGCTGGCTATTGTACAATTTTTTTCATGGTTTGCTTTGTTTGCCATGTGGATCTATTCAACACCCGCTCTTGCACAACATCTTTATGGCACAACCGATGCAAGTTCGCCAGAGTATAACCGCATTGGCAACTGGGTTGGTGTATTGTTTGCCTGGTACAATGGGTTTGCAGCGCTCTTTGCATTTTTACTACCGGTATTGGCAAAGAAATTCTCACGACCGTCAACACACCTGATTGCATTACTTGCAGGAGGATTGGGACTCATTTCATTTTATCTTTTTAAAAATGAAAATTTCCTTATCATCAGTATGGCTGGTGTTGGCTTTGCATGGTCAAGTATTCTTGCAATGCCATATTCAATGTTAACACAGTCGTTGCCTCAACATAAAATGGGAGTGTACATGGGTATATTCAACTTCTTTATTGTTATTCCTCAAATACTGGCAGCTACACTTCTAGGTTTCTTTACGAAAAATATCTTTGATGGTAATGCTATTTACACGATTGTGTTAGGCGGCTGTTCTATGATTGTTGCTGCATTACTTAATCTTCGGCTAAAAGGATTATAATATGAAAAAGTTTTTAACAGGAATGCTGCTGTTAGTTGCAGTAGCTTCTTCATTTGCACAAAACAGTTACAACTTATATCCGGCAAACTGGTGGGTGGGGATGAAGTATAATAAACTGCAGGTGATGATACACGGTGCAGATGTTGGATCGAATGCTGCGTTTACAATTGCTTATCCCGGTGTTACGCTCACTAAAGTAAACAGGTTTCAGAATAAGAATTATATAATACTGGATGTAACCATTGCGACGGTTGCAAAACCCGGAACGGTTGTTATTCGCTCCAAAACTGCAAGCGGAAAGGCAATGAATTTTGATTTTGCATTGCAGCAAAGAAGAAGTGGAAGAGGAAAAGAATTTGCCAACGGCGCTACCTCATCCGATCTTATGTATCTCATTATGCCCGATCGTTTCAGCAATGGTGATCCATCGAATGATCGTGTACCTGGTATGCTTGATCAAACACTTCGCAGAGACACCGTTTTCAACCGTCATGGTGGTGACCTTAAAGGCATTCAGAACAAACTGGATTACCTGATCGATCTTGGTGTGACTGCTTTGTGGTTAAATCCGGTTATTGAAAATGATATGCCTGAACGTACAGAGCATGGTTATGCATTTACCAATCATTACCGTGTTGATCCACGGCTTGGCGGCGATGATGCATACAAACAACTGATCCGTACAGCGCATGCAAAAGGAATGAAAATAATACAGGATGCTGTATACAATCATGTGGGGCTGGAACATTTTATTTTTAAAGATCAGCCCGACAGTACATGGTTTCATCGCTGGCCAAAATTCACACAAACCAATTACAAAGATCAAACCTTGTTTGATCCATACGCTTCACTGGAAGATAAACGTATTATGAGTGATGGATGGTTTGTTACTGCAATGCCCGATTGGAATCAACACAATCCGTTTGTTGCAAATTTTTTAATTCAACATGCGGTGTGGACTGTAGAAGAATATGGAATTGACGGGTGGCGCATTGATACTTATGCCTACAACGATCTTTTATTCATGAATCGCTGCAATAAAGCACTGTATGATGAATATCCAAACATCAGCATTTTTGGTGAAACATGGGTGCATGGTGTGCCCAATCAAAGTTTCTTTTGCGAAAACAATTACAACATTAAGTACAAAAGCAACCTGCAGGCTACAACCGATTTTCAAACGCTATTCTATGGTATACAACCAGCCTGTAATGAAAAATTTGGCTGGACAGAAGGTGTGAATAAACTTTATACAACCACAGCACAGGATTTTGTGTACAAAGATCCAATGCGCCAGGTGATCTTCCTGGATAATCATGACCTGCCACGATTTTATTCTGTAGTGGGCGAAGATACTGCTAAATACAAAATGGCATTTGCATGGATGCTCACTTTTCGTGGTATTCCGCAAATGTATTATGGTAATGAAATTTTGATGACTGGTTTAACATCACCAAACGATGGCTATGTTCGCCAGGATTTTCCCGGAGGTTGGGAAGGCGATAAGGAAAATAAATTTACTGATGCAGGCCGTACAGAAAAAGAGAACAGAATATTCAACTACATAAAACGCTTAGCTAATTTTCGCAAAACATCATCGGCCATTAAAACAGGAAAACTGATGCAGTTCCTGCCCATGGATGGTGTGTATGTGTATTTCCGGTACGATGCAAAACAAACTGTAATGTGTGTAATGAACACAAATGCTGAACCGAAGACGATTGATCTTACCCGTTTTTCTGAACGTTTAAAAGGTTACTTGTCGGCTATTGATATTGCAGCAGGAGTAGAGTTTAAACTGGAAAGAAACTTGCAGTTAATGCCAATGTCTAATCTGGTAATGGAATTGAAGTAATTGCATTTGGTGAAATACAACGAACGATTCAAATTGAATAGTTCATAAAAAAAGGAGGCGCTTCGCCTCCTTTTTTTATAAACTATTTTTTATCCCTACAGTAAACTGTTCCATAACACCTTCGCTCCGTATTTACCCCAATCGCTCATAGCTTTATTCAAATCTTTTTGATAAGCTGTCCACGTAACTGTTTTTCCTTTTTGTTTCGGTGTAAGTGCGGTTACTGTGGGTTCTTTTAATTCTACTTTTGTTGCAAACCAGGTCATTTGCAGGCGGGGAACAGCAAGGCCAAGGATCATACCCGGTAAGCCGCCAAAGCTTTCGGGGCCGCTGCTCACAGTTATCTCATCTGAATAAAAAGCGACGATGTAAACAGAATCGCAGATAATGGTAACCGCTTTACGGCATTCAAAACCAGCAATGGTTCTGGTTTCGTTGGTGATGCGCCACTTGTAATTCATCAGACTGTCTTTTACCAGGTAAGTCTGTTCAAAAATATCACGCTGCAATGATATCTGGTTGTTGCGGATGTCCTTTACCGTTATATCATTATCGCTGGGCTTTCTTCCCCATACATACTTTCCAGACGGATCTTCTTTCAGCATTTTGTAAACGGTTTTCTCCTCGTTAAAATCCATCACGTAGGTTTCCGTTACCATTTTGGGGAATGCCTTTTTCATTTCTGCAACCCACGGACTGCCATCATCTTCCTGGTCGTAATAGGAGAACTGGTTGCTGCGTTTTTCAAATTCTATGCGGCCGCTGTTGATGAATTTCACCTGTGCATGTGCTGAAATACCAAGCAGGACAATTACGAGGGATAAAAAATATGGTTTCATTTTCTGAATAGTTGATAAGGTTAAAAATTAGAGGGCTTCCCGTTTTTTGTAAAGTTCCATGTAAATGTGAGGAGCCAGAAACGACGGATATTCTCAAACGTGTTCTCAGAAATAAAGTTGCTGGTAATGTTACGTCTGATGCCCAGGTTCTGATTGAACATATCATTTACTGAAAGTTTCAATTCAAAAGCATCGGATTTAGTAAAGGTGCGGCGTATTGCGCCATTTAACAGGAACACATTCCGCTGGTTGGCAAACGTGCTTGTTTGCTGGTATGTGTTAAACTGGCCATTAATATTAACAAAGAGTTTTTGCTTTTTGAATTTCATTTCCGCATAAGGGTAAGCGGTCATGCTCCAGTATTTTGTAACAATGTTTTTATTGATACTTGAACGTGAGCTGTTGAAGCGTGGTTCAATATTTAAGTTGAAGCTGAGCCATTTGTCGCTCCATTTTCCAAGACCAATACCTGCGCCAAAACTGTAATTGTCGTTTACGTTTGTAACATCATTTACTACGTTTACAAACCTGCTTACGCTACCGTTTGCATTGAAATTAAGATTTACACCTTTGAACACTTCAAAACCATACATGGTCCACAGGTTACCATTGTAATTGCCATCTGTAAATTTCCTGACAGATAAAAGTTTCTGCTCTTAATGATTTTATAATCGCTCAGGTTCAATGAAAAGTTATGACGGAAAGCCTGCTTCAGATCGGGGTTGCCAACGGTGATATTGAGCGGGTCAATATTATCGATAATTGGATTGATCTGTTGCAGCGAAGGGTTTTGTGTGCTTCCATTATAAGAAAGGGAGAAGCTTTTTTGTTTTTTAGGAGTGAACCTGATGCTTGCTCTTGGGAGAAGGTTAGTGAAGCCAATACTTCTTGTTTCATTCTTATTTAATTCTTCAAGGTTGAAGTTTGTGCGGCCAACCGATGTTCCGAATGAAGCAACAACTTTTTTACCATTGTAACGGAATGAAACGCCGCCATTATGATCTGTTGTGCGGAACAGGAAATGATTACTGAGTGTGTCAACAATTTCTGTATGCTTGTCGTTTGGATTTGGACGTTCAAACGTATTCCGCTCTGCATTGTTGCGGCTGAAATTGTTGCGGTAGGTTAATTCAAGATTCCATTTCTTACTTAAGGGTTCTGTATAAACAAGGCTGTTTTGAATTACCTGCTGCCGTTCATTGTTTGTTTTTTTCTGATCGAGGGTTTGTTGATCGGTCTGCACACCTGCCTGATCGTAGAAAAGACTTTCAGAAATAAGGAAACCATCTCCCAGCTTTACATTGTTGCTGAAGTTGCCCACATAGCTGATGGTGCGGCCTGCTTTTTTCAAACGTTTTCTGTAACTCAATTCTGAAGTGAAATCCTGGTTTTCTGTATTGGTATTGGTAGTACGTTCCTGTTCATTAATCAGGATGCCATCTTCATTAACTGATTTTCCGCCGTAGGTGTTTTGTCTTTTGCCGGTTACTACTGCTCCGTTCGCTTTAAATTTTAAACTACTGCTTGAATCAATGGTCCAGTCATAAATAGCATTTACTTTATTTCTTCTGCGTATTGAGTTAAACAATTCAGTTGTGGTATTCGTAAAGCTCGATCCCGGTAAAAGCGATTGCGTAATACTTCCGTTGCGGCCACTCACTTCCTGATCATTAAACTGATAGCTGCCGTTGATGCTGTTCTTGTCTTTATTCCATTTATTAATATAGCTGGCGCCTGCGGTAGTAGAAACCGGCAAACCTTGTCCACGTGCAAAATCATCACCACCATCGCCCCATATCATAATACCGCCATCATCAGATATTTCCATGTTGGAATTGCCTGAACTTCCAAAATTGCGTTGTTCATTCCAGTTCAAACCTTCAAAAGTGGTGTTGTTATGTGTTACATAGGCTGCTATCTTTTGCTTTTTCTTAAAAGCGTTGATCATTGCTTTACCTGTTCTGTAGCGGTCAAAATCGGTACCAACTTCAATTTTTCCGAAGTACCCTTTCTTCTTATCGTCTTTTAATTCAAGGTTGATGGTCTTTGTTTTTTGTCCATCATC
>JAACZX010000369.1 GCA_009996555.1 Chitinophagaceae bacterium
GGGCTATATAAAGATCAGTTGTTACTGTCTTATTCAGCAGCTTTACTTTCGTCAGATCCGCCGTCGAGCTTTTTCTTGAGGTCAGCAAGAACACCCAGGTCACCAAGTGTAGCTTTCTCAACTTTGCTCTGCATATCCTTTACAGCTTTCTTAGTACGTGCTGCATCGGCTTGCTTTTCTTTGATCTCTGCATTCTTTTCTTCTGCAACTGCTTTTTCCCAGATACGTGCATGGCTGATAACAACACGCTTTTCGTTACGATCGAATTCGATCACTACGAACTGTGCAGTTTCATCTGCCTGTACCTGCTTACCATCTTCCTTGTTCAGGTGACGGTTTGGAGCGAAACCTTCGATACCGTAAGGTAATTGAACAATTGCACCTTTGTCATCTTTCTTCACTACATGACCTTCGTGAACAGTGCCAATTGCGAATGTTTCTTCCAATGCATTCCAGGGATCTTCTTCGAGTTGTTTATGACCCAACTGCAGCTTACGGTTTTCCTTATCGATGCTGAGGATCATTACTTCGATATCCTGACCAACCTTTGTGTATTCACTTGGGTGGTTGAAACGCTTGGTCCAGCTAAGATCGCTGATGTGGATCATACCACCGATACCAGCTTTCAGTTCAACAAACACGCCATAAGGAGTAATGTTTTTCACCAAACCTTTGTGCTTGCTGTCAACAGGGAAGCTATCCTCGATCGTGCTCCATGGATCCTGGCTCATTTGCTTAATGCTCAAGCTCATCTTACGGGCATCTTTATCGAGCGTAACGATTTTTGCTTCGTGCTCATCACCCATTTTGAAGAATTCTTTTGCATTAACCGGTGTGTTAGCCCAGCTGATTTCACTTACGTGAACCAGACCTTCAACACCTGGCATAATTTCGAGGAATGCACCGTAGTCTTCAATGTTCACTACTTTACCTTTCACGGTGTTACCTTCAACGATTGATTCGCTGAGTGTATCCCATGGATGCGGAGTGAGTTGTTTCAGACCAAGGCTGATACGTTTTTTATCATCATCGAAGTCGAGAACTACAACGTTCAACTTCTGATCCATCTTCAGTACTTCTGAAGGATGGTTGATACGGCCCCAGCTGATATCAGTGATATACAGCAAGCCATCAACACCACCCAGGTCAAGGAACGCACCGAAGTCGGTGATGTTCTTGATCGTACCTTCCAGTACCTGACCTTTTTCCAGTTTACCCATGATCACAGCACGTTGTGCTTCGATATCGCTTTCGATGAGGGCTTTGTGACTCACAACAGCGTTCTTAATGGTTTCGTTGATCTTCACCACTTTAAACTCCATTGTTTTACCAACAAACTGATCGTAATCTGTTACAGGTTTCACATCAATTTGTGAACCTGGTAAGAATGTTTCCATTCCAAACACATCAACGATCAAACCACCTTTTGTTTTGCTGGTAACAGTACCAGTAACAATTTCACCGGTTTTGTGTACTTCCATAATGCGCTCCCAAGCACGAGTGATGCGTGCAAGTTTGCGGCTGAGGTGTAAGTGACCTTCTCTGTCTTCTTTCTCAACAACCATTACTTCAACAGTGTCACCAACTTTTAAACCTTGCAGGTCACGGAACTCGTTCAAAGAAACAAGACCATCGCTTTTAAAGCCAATGTTGATCACCACATCTGTTTTTGTTAATGCCACAACCTGGCCATCAACAATTTCAGCATCGTTTACCTGTTTGAATGTGCCATCGTAAACAGCATCATACTTTTCACGTTCTTCGTTGCTGTAGATTGCTACGTTGCGCTTGTCAACGCTCCAATCAAAATCATCGTGTGCAGTTTGCACAGCTACAGGTGCAGTTGTTGTCGCTGTAGAAGTTTCGGCAACTGGTGTTGCTTCCACGTTCTCCTGTGCATCAGCGTTTGAGTTAACAATTTGATTTTCTGACATAAAATAACCCCGATTGTTTAAATTGATTCGGGGGTGCAAATGTAGGCCAAAAAGCTGGTGGGGCAAGGGGTTTACAGCTTGATTTTTTGCAAAAAAAAAGCTTTTTTGATGGGCAGCTCTCCTGCTTCATGATACACCATGTTGCCTTCTGCAAGACAAACGCCGTTATAGGCATTCAGCCACTGATTGCCAGCCTGTTAACCACCTGTAAAAGGTAGCAGTCCTATTCTTCTTTCCGTTATTTTTATACGTATGGAACAAATGGAAAACTTACTCAACGATTTTGAAGAACCTAAGTACAGGTATGTGGGATTTTGGCCACGCTTTGGAGCTTTGGTAATGGATGGAATTATCCTGTGGGTGTTTGGCTATTTGCTGGGCTATGTTTTGCCATATAACCTTCCTTTTCTGAGCATCGCTGTTACCACTGTTATACCCATTGCTTACAACCTTGTACTGGAATATAAATTTGGTGCAACAATTGGGAAAATGCTGCTGCGGATGAAGATTGTGAATGATACACTGCAACCACCGGGTATGAATAATATTCTCCTTCGCAATATCATTTACATTGGGCTTGAAATGATCTCTTT
>JAACZX010000716.1 GCA_009996555.1 Chitinophagaceae bacterium
TATAAATAGTTTTTTTGCTTACACCTTTCCACTCACGCAACACAAGTCCCCATACGTTTGCAACAAGAATAATAAACGCCATGTGCAGTATCCATGAACTTGGACCATTGCCTAATTTGCTTTCGCCCATACCATAAAAAAAGAACTGAAGGAACCAGGTTGTACCTGCCAATGCGGAGAATAAATAGTTCTTAAAAAGTGGAGTTTTGCTGTTGGTATAATCACCAAATGTTTTGTTGCGTGCATTCAGGATCATACACCATATAAAGTTAGTGCTTAATCCACCCCACAGCAACACCACATAAATAACATTGTTGCGGTAAAGAAATTCACCTTCGCCTGGGTTTGCAGCTTTCCATGCATCATTGGCAACAGTTGCCATTTCCTGACCGGCTTCCAAACCAAAGTTGAAACAGGCACTAAGCACGCCCGATACAATGGCAACGAACATCCCCAGGCCGAATTTGTATTCGGTTGATGTTTCTGCGCCATGCGGATCGGTTCCGGTTGTTTTCAATTCTTTTTCCTTCATCATACCGGCTTTACCGCTGATGATGATGCCGATGATACAAACCAGTAAACCCGCCAAAATGGTGATGCCCCAATTGGAGTTAACCATTGCGCTGAATGTATCTTTTCCTGCAACAGGATTAAAATCGTAATAAATAGCGGGGATAATGGCGCCAAACACCATACACAATCCAAGGATGATGCTGCTGCCAAGCGAAACGCCAAGATAGCGTACACCAAGTCCATAGGTTAAGCCGCCTATTCCCCACAATACACCAAAAATGAATGTGGTTAATAATGCCGGAAAGGCTGCACCTTGAATAATTTCAGCAAAACCAGGGATTGTTAAATATGCTGCAACAGGGGGAACAATGAGCCACGAAAACAAACCGCCCACAATCCAATAACTTTCCCAATGCCAGCCCTTTACTTTCTTGTAAGGAATATAAAAACTGCCCGAAGCGAAACCGCCGATAAAGTGAAAAATAACGCCTAATAATACCTGCATTGTGATCCTTATTTTATATGGCAAGACATAAAAAGATAAAAGTAGTTTGCGGTAACAGAAATCCCGTCATGTACTATCCTGAACATTAGTGCCTTGTTTTATGTGAAGGCTGTTAAATTCAGATGCATTAATTTTAACAGCGATCATGCTGTAACCCAAAGTTGATACTTCTGCTGTATGTCTGATAATATTTACCGCCATATTCTTATTGATGAGCAATCCATTACCCCCAAGTATGTGCAGATTGTGAACTCTATCCTGAAAGCTGTGGAAATGGGGAACATCAGCAAAGATTACCTGCTTCCTTCTATTAATGATTTAAGTTTTGAGTTAAGTATTGCCCGTGATACTGCTGAAAAAGCTTACCGGCAGTTAAAACAGTTGGGCGTAGTGGGATCGGTTCCGGGCAAGGGCTATTTTATTGCCAAGACCGACATCAGGCAGGACATCAGCGTTTTTCTTCTGTTTAATAAACTCAGCGCCCATAAAAAAATCATCTACGATTCATTTGTGGCAACAATTGGTGACCAGGCTGCCATTGATTTCTACATTTATAACAACGATTACGTGTTGTTTAAAAAACTGATGCAAAACCGCAAGAAAGGATACACACATTATGTGATCATTCCTCATTTTCTTGAAGGCGGAGAACAGGCGCATGAAGTGATCAACGAAATTGAAGAAGGGGAATTGATCCTGCTGGATAAACTGATCCCCGGTATAAAAGGCGAGTATGGTGCAGTATATGAAAATTTTGAGAAAGATATTTTCAATGCACTCAAAGGAGCATTGCCACAGCTGAGTAATTATCAAACTTTAAAAATCGTTTTTCCTTCGTACACCTATTTCCCCGAAGAAATTTTGAAAGGATTTGAACGGTTTTGTACTGAATATGCATTCTCTTACAAAATTGTACATGATATTGCTGATGAACCCATCAAAAAAGGCGAAGCTTATATTAATTTGATGGAAGATGATCTTGTGGTGTTACTGGAGAAGATCCAGGAAACACATTTGAAAGTGGGTAAAGATATCGGGATCATTTCTTACAACGAAACGCCATGGAAGCGTTTTATCCTGAACGGCATCACAACCATCTCCACTGATTTTAAGAAGATGGGAGAAATGGCAGCGCAGGTGGTGTTGAGTAATGAACGAAAACACCTGGAAGTTCCTTTTACACTAACGATGAGAGATTCGCTGTAAAAAGC
The DNA here is from genome assembly GCA_009996555.1 of Chitinophagaceae bacterium. Taxonomy (GTDB): domain Bacteria; phylum Bacteroidota; class Bacteroidia; order Chitinophagales; family Chitinophagaceae; genus Lacibacter. The sequence goes on from JAACZX010000716.1 coordinate 2,230, forward strand.
GTTTAATTCACTTTTACATCTTTTACGCAACGAAAGCCTACATGGTTTGTACCTGTACGCCACTCTCCCTTTCCTCTTGTTCCGGTAATGTAACGTGAGCAGTATTGATCTGTACACAGAAAAGAGCCGCCACGATGTACTTTTTTCTGCATGCCCGGTTCAGCAGGGTCGTTGCTTTTTGCAGGGCCTGCCGGGTTTTTTATGACTTCTCCTGCGGATAAGGTTTTGTAATAATCATGATCATACCAATCGGCACACCATTCCCACACATTGCCAGCCCTATCATACAAA
>JAACZX010000370.1 GCA_009996555.1 Chitinophagaceae bacterium
GGTGCCCGATACATTGCTTGCAGGAAAAATGCAGCTCATCTGAAAAGGTAAATTTTTGCCACAGCATATTCACATCATTATGTGGTTTGTGTGCAACCGAAATTATTGAACATTTGTAAAGAAATTAACAGCTACCATGAAATTAAACCTTATCATCATTTTGTCCTTTTTACAGTTATCAATTGCTTTAGCTGTAACGGCACAACAACGAAAGCCTTTACGTTTTGAACTTGCAGCAGGTGCACAGTCGTACTACGCACCTTTCCTGAAATCAGAACTTTCAGGATTACAAACTGTAGCACTTGCCGGTGTGCAAAAATCTCTTAATAAAAAAAATACAGTTGGTCTTTCATTTCGTTTAGGCTACAACCGCCATACAAAACAGGGCGATGCATTATTTACACAGGCATTGTTTCAATACAATCCTGTTGTGGCAAAGCATGTTGAGTTTGGTATGGGCATTGGTGCAGGCTACCAATTATCATTTTATCCTTCAACTCCGCTTAAATGGAATGGAACAGAATGGGTAGAGGGTAAAGCAACCAAGGGAGTAATACAAGTGCCTGTACTACTGAGTATCGGTTACCGTGGCATAAAAACAAAAACGGGTTTGTTTACACCCTATGCAGCGTACCAGGTAAATCCGTTGTTCCGTTACTCGCCCGATCTTACACCGTTACCTTCTTCTTACTTTTTGCTGGGTGTTAAATTCAGCAAAGCAAAATAATTATTGCTAACCTTTTTAAGATTTTATATGAAATACTTCTTTTTCATTTTATTGATTGCTGTTTGCACATTGCAATCATGCAGGAAAGATGTGTACAGTACACCTGTTACTGTAACCGATGGCAGTTTGCCTGTCAACTATGATCATCCAATGAAGGACAGCCTGATTGAACTGGTGAATAAATATGTCTCCAAAGGAATACCGGGTGTACAGGTAATGGTAAAAAATGCAGATGGTTTGTTTGTGGTGAACAGTGGTTATGCCAGGCTGGAAAATAAAGTACCGGTTACCGATGAAATGACGGCATGGATCTACAGTATTTCCAAAACCTACCTTGCGGTTGTTGCATTGCGGTTAAAGGAAAAAGGATTGCTTGATCTTGATGCAAAGATCAGCACTTATCTCTCTGCGTCGGTATTGAGTCCATTGCCCAATGCAAATAAGATCACTGTTCGCCAATTGATGAATCATAGCGCAGGGTTGCGTAATCATACAAGTGAACCAACGTTTCAGATATACCAGATCAACAATCCGTTTACGCTGCTTTCACTTGATCGCAAGCTGGAATTCATTCATCATAAACCTGCCATGTTTGAGCCGGGTACTGATTTTCTTTACAGCAACAGTGGGTACACTTTATTGCAATGGGTGGTGGAAAAAGCAGCTGCTAAACCTTACGCTCAGTTGCTGAAGGAAGAAATACTGGATCCTTTAAATCTTACACATACTTACTATTCAGTAACGGATGAGCAGCTATTATCTCTCGGCTTTCCCAATTATTATTTTGAACGATACAATAACGGGCAGCTTGAAAATGTAACCAAATGGCATAATACCATTGCGAAAGGATTACAGGGCTATGGTGGTATTGCAGCCAATGGGCATGATGTGATCCTGTTCATGGAAGCATTGATCAACGGATATCTTCTGTCGCCGGAATCGCTTACTGAAATGCGCACATGGATACAGGGTAAAGAAAGTACAGAACCTGACTATGGTTTAGGACTTGAATATTTTGGTTCTTACAACAAAACAGTTCCCACAGTTACATACGGTCATGAAGGCGATGGACTTGGTGCTACAACACAGGTGCTGTATGTGCCTGCAAATAACACTTACCTGTTTATTAGCATGAATGCCGGACGGCAGTTGTTTGGTGAATACCTGTTTAAAACCAGTGATATGAAAATTGATCTGTGCCGCTATGTTGCAACTTATCGTTAACTAAAAAGACAATGAATATGCGAAACATTTATTTACTTCTGATCGGAGGATTACTGTTGTCTGTTTCATGCAAGAAACCAAACAACCCGGGCCCTGGTGAAAAACCTCTTGAACCAATGCCACGGTATGTGTCAAAAATTGCGAACGCAGAAAATGAGTTCAGAGAATATGCTTACAACAACCAGCATTTTCTTACACAATATGCTTCACAGTTTCTTGGTTCTGGGGGCATAACAAGGATCGTGACCAATTTTACTTATGTAAACGGTGTCATTACAAAAGCAGAGTCGCCCGGTGGACGGGTGGAATATGTTGTTGAGAACGGGAAGGTAAAAGCAACAAAATATTTTACTCAAAACGGTACGCACCGTACTACAATTAATTACACGTACAATGCAAAAGGTCAATTGATTGAATGGCTGGAACATATTCATAATCCCTGGCAGAACGAACCGGTTGAAACCAAACAGGTGTATGAATATCATGCGGATGGTAATGTAAAGCGGATAGAACAGTTTTACCGCAACTTGGTTACAGATCCGTTCACCTCAACTGGT
>JAACZX010000371.1 GCA_009996555.1 Chitinophagaceae bacterium
TTACACAAAATATAATGTGTTAGTTGATTTACATGTGCTGATGAAATTATCTTTTATACTGCTGTTGTGTTGTTGTATGGGTTGTGTGCATCAGTCGTCAACAAATAATACAACAACAATTGCATTGCCTGATCCTTACGCAACTAAATCTGTCATTAAGGAAAGTAAAATCGTTGGTTGGCCCGAGGGTAAAATGCCATTGGCACCTGAAGGATTTACTGTTTCTGTTTTTGCAGATAGCATTGTTAGCCCCCGTTGGTTTTACGAAACACCCAATGGCGATATACTTGTATCCTGTTCGCAAACCAACATCAAACAAAGTCCCAATCATATTCTTTTGTTTCGGGATGCAGATAAAGACGGACTGTACGAAACACAAACTGTTTTTCTAAGCAAACTTAATCAGCCGTTGGGCATGTTGATTTATGATAATTGGTTTTATGTAGCAAATACAGATGGCCTTTACCGTTATCCTTACAAACACGGTCAGTTAGAAATTACAGATGCTGCTGAAAAATTAGTGACATTACCCGCAGGAGGCTATAATAATCATTGGACAAGAAATGTAATAATGAATCCTGCAAAAACAAAGATTTACATTTCAGTAGGATCAGGAAGTAACAATGCTGAAAATGGAATGAATGAAGAAGTGCGCCGTGCAGCTATTCTTGAAATAAATCCTGATGGAACAGAAGAAAGAATCTTTGCTGATGGTATCAGAAACCCTGTTGGCATGGATTGGCAACCCGGTACAAATACATTGTGGACTGTGGTGAATGAACGTGATGAGCTGGGTGATGATTTAGTGCCTGATTATTTAACCAGTGTTAAAGATGGTGGATTTTATGGTTGGCCGTATGCATATTTCGGACAGCATGAAGATCCCCGCCTGAAAGGTCAGCGTCCTGACCTGGTTGAAAAAACAATTGTTCCAGACTTACCATTAGGTGCACATACAGCATCGCTTGGCCTTGCATTCTATACAAAAAAAACATTCCCTGCAAAATATCAAAACGGAGCTTTTGTTGGGCAGCATGGTTCATGGAACCGCTCTTCATTTGCCGGTTATAAAGTGTTGTTTGTTCCTTTCTCCAATGGCAAACCAGGCACACCTGAAGATTTTTTAACCGGCTTTATATCCAGCGAAGAAAGAAGCGAAGTATATGGCAGACCGGTTGGTGTGTATGTTACTTCCGATGGCAGTTTGCTTGTTGCAGATGATGCAGCCAACAGGATATGGAAAGTAACTGCAACAAAACAATAGCGTTCATCAACTTTCTCATCGTTAACTTTAATGCCTGAATGGAAGGCATACTTTCAACAATTGAAATTTGTATGCCCGATAAATTTCAACAGCATCAGATGGAGAAGCATTTTAAAAAGTTGTCAGCTCAGTTAGATGGAGAGTTATATTTTGATTCGACACCGGTTCACCAGGTGCAGTTAATGGCTTATTCAACAGATGCGTCTGTTTACCAGGAAAAACCCATCGCAGTAGCATTACCAAAACATATTGCTGATGTAAAGCAACTCATTCATTTTGCTGCTCAACATCATATTACGCTTGTACCCCGCACCGCCGGCACATCACTGGCAGGGCAAGTTGTCAGCAATGGGTTGATCCTTGATATGTCGAAACATTTCACCGGTATTGTTGAAATTAACACAGCAGAAAAATGGGTGAAAGTACAGCCCGGTGTTATCAGGGATGATCTGAATAAATTTTTAATTCAGCATCAGCTAATGTTCGGGCCGGAAACATCTACCTCCAGCAGGGCTATGATTGGAGGAATGGTGGGTAATAATTCATGTGGTTTGCATAGTATTGTTTGGGGCGATGTGCGGACGAATCTGCTGGAAGTGGAAGCCGTATTAAGCGATGGCACAGAAGTGTTGTTTAAAGAAGAAGCAATTGACAGCAGTGAACATCACGGGCTCAAACAAAAAATATACAGCGGAGTAAAAGAGTTACTATCTCACGAAAAGAATCAGTCAGTCATCAGGAAAAGCTTTCCAAAAGAAACTGTGAGCAGGCGTAACACAGGTTATGCATTGGATAGTCTTGTGGCCATGAAGCCGTTTACAGAAAACGGACAGGCATTTAATCTTTGTAAACTCATTGCAGGATCAGAAGGAACATTGATGATCATTACCGCTGTCAAGCTGCAGCTCATTGATCTTCCGCCAAAAGAAACTGCACTTGTTTGCGTGCATTGCAGTTCGGTAGATGAATCATTGCGTGCAAACATTGTTGCACTTCGGCATCAGCCAATGGCTTCAGAACTGGTTGATCATTTTATCATGGGTTTTACCCGCAAGCATCCGGAATATAAAAAGAATTGTTTTTTTATTGAAGGTGATCCCGCTGCCATTCTGATGGTGGAATTTATGGCCAATGAAAAGGAGCAGGTTGCACAACAGGCACAACAGTTTATTGATGAACTAAAGCAACAGCATTACGGTTATGCGTTCCCGGTACTATATAACCAGGAAACAAAATATGCCT
>JAACZX010000717.1 GCA_009996555.1 Chitinophagaceae bacterium
ATAATTGCGGCCCGTTTGCTTTTACACACCTGTGGATAGATGAACGACTGTTTAAACATCAAAAAATCAATAAATTTGCCGTTTATGGCAGAAGTAAAACAGGTGCGTGTTGCAATATTGGATATGTATGATGGGGTTGCCAACGAGGGCATGCGCTGTCTCCGTGAAATCCTTAACAGCTTTGCTGATACTTATGTACTCGATTTGAGCTGGGATGAATATGATGTGCGTGGCAAATGCCAGGTGCCTGATTTGTCGTACGATGTGTACATTTCATCGGGAGGCCCGGGCAGTCCTTTAGAAAGTGAAGGAACAGAATGGGAGAATACTTTCTTCCGCTGGATAGATGAAATAAACGCATGGAATGCCAATCCGCTTCAAGAACAGAAAAAACCGGTATTCTTCATCTGTCATTCTTTTCAATTGGCCTGCCGTTATTTTAAAGTGGGAAATGTATGTGCCCGCAAGTCAACTGCATTCGGCGTATTTCCTGTACACATTATTGAAGGTGCTTCAAACGAAACGGTGTTTGGTGGTTTAAGAGATCCGTTTTATGCCGTTGACAGTCGTGATTACCAGGTAATAGAACCAGACCATAAACATCTTAAAAAAATAGGTGCCCGTTTGCTTTGCATTGAAAAAGACCGGCCACATGTTCCGTTTGAGCGTGCAATAATGGGAGTGAGGTTTAATCAGCACATGATCGGTACACAGTTTCATCCCGAAGCTGATGCGATTGGTATGAGTATGTACCTGCAAAAAGAAGATAAAAAGAAAACAGTGATCGATAATCATGGGTTTGAAAAATGGAAGAGCATGATCGAGCACCTGGAAGATCCTGATAAAATATTAATGACTTACTCACGCATACTGCCTAATTTTTTACACAACGCTGTCTTTTCATTAGAGGCCGTAGCGGTATAAAGACTTTCTTAAATAAATAAAATCAGATACTTTTAGAAGATAAAATATCTTCTATGGTTCCATCGATCCGCAAGGCTTTTAACAACAGCTTTACCATTGAGAAATATGAAACTTTCCTGAAAGATCTCCACAGTAAACATCCGGGTGATATTGAGTTTCGTGTAAGTGAAACGCCTGTGTTTGTAGACAAAGCATTTAAGCAAAAGATGCTGGATGCCTGTGAACGTATTGTAGATGTTATTTGTGATGAAAAATTTCTGTCGATGACAGAACGTGCAATTCCCCCGGGTGAAAAAGTGCCAAACGAAAACAAGCAGGCACACATGATCGCTTTTGATTTTGGTGTTTGCATAAATGACGCAGGAGAACTGGAACCTCAATTGATCGAGATGCAGGGGTTTCCGACTTTGTTTGGTTTCCAGGTGTATTATCCTGAAGTAGTGGAACGGCATTTTCCGGTTCCTTCTGATTACAGTCAGTATTTAAATGGCTATACAAAGGAAACATATATTGAGATGTTACGTATGTTGATTGTGGGCGGGCACAAAACAGAAAATGTTGTTTTGCTGGAAATAAAACCCGAAGAACAAAAAACAAGAATTGATTTTTCCTGTACAAAAGATTATATCGGTATTGAAGCTGTTTGCTTAACTAAATTGATACAGGAAGGAAAGAAACTATATTATTTAAAAGACGGTATAAAAACAGAAATCAAACGGATCTATAACCGCATCATCTTTGATGATTTAAAAGCCAACAAGGAAAAGCTGGGAGATGTTGTGGATATAACACAGGAACTTGATGTGGAATGGTTGCCGCATCCAAACTGGTTTTACCGCATCAGCAAATTCACACTGCCGTTCATTGATCATCCGTATGTGCCGGAAACATTTTTCTTAAATGAGATAAAGCAATTGCCGAATGATCTGTCGGACTATGTATTAAAACCTTTGTTTTCATTTGCAGGCCAGGGAGTGATCATTGATGTTACACAGGAAGATATTGATGCGATTAACGATCCTGAAAATTTTATTCTTCAACGCAAAGTGCAATATGCCGATGTGGTTGAAACACCTGATGATGCCGCAAAAGTGGAAATACGCATGATGTATGTATGGCCTGATGCTGATGAACGGCCACATGCCGCCATCAATCTTGCACGTATGAGCAAAGGGAAAATGATTGGAGTGCGGTATAATAAAGATAAAACATGGGTAGGAGGTAGTGTGGCGTTTATGGAAAAATAAACAGCATCAATGATGGTTGATGCTGTTTATTTTTTATGAATTGTTGCTGCTGATTATACGCCATTCAAAAATTCTCCGCCAATATAATCAACAACTGCTGACAGGTTTTTTGTTTCTTCATATATTTTCAATTGCCTGTCGGCACCTGTTCCGTTATTCATCATAATCGGAATATAGTTAATAGCATGGCGGCATCCAAGTTCATCTACAACATCATCCACAAAGTCGAGCAGTTCATAAATAAGAGCACGTGTATTGGTTTCTTCTTCTTTACCAAAATCAATTAAATACCCGTCAATACCGTAGCGGCTTGCACGCCATTTGTTTTC
>JAACZX010000372.1 GCA_009996555.1 Chitinophagaceae bacterium
CGGTATAAAATCTGTTGCACTGATTGCCTACGCTAAAAGCCTTGGTATCGATTTCATTGTTTGTGATCATCATCTTCCGGACAATGAAGTGCCTGATGCAATTGCCATCCTGAATCCAAAACAAATTGATTGCAGCTATCCTTATAAAGAGCTTTGCGGCTGTGGTGTGGGGTTTAAGCTTATTACTGCCATGGGGCAAACATTAAACCTCGATGATGAGTATGTGTTTCGTTATCTCGACCTTGTTGCAACAGCGATCGCTGCTGATATTGTTCCAATGACGGGGGAAAACAGGATACTTGCGTTTCATGGTTTAAAACGGGTAAACGAACAACCATCAAACGGTATTAAAGCCTTGATGTTTTTGAGTGCTGTAAAAACAACTATGCACATCAACAACCTGGTGTTTTTAATTGCGCCAAGGGTAAATGCTGCCGGCAGAATGGATGATGCACGCAAAGCTGTGCAAATGTTCATTGCCCCAACCTACGAAGAAGCGTTGAACTTTGCAGAAATGCTGCATGCCGATAATGATGAGCGAAAGGAAGCAGACATGTCCATTACAGAAGAAGCTTTAGCCATTATTAACGGTAACGAACAACTGAAAAATAAAAAGTCAACCGTACTGTATCAATCGCATTGGCATAAAGGAGTGGTTGGTATTGTGGCATCTCGTTTAACCGAGCATTATTACCGCCCCACCATTGTGCTTACTCAAAGTGGCGATTATGCTGCAGGCAGTGCAAGAAGCGTTAATGGTTTTAATTTGTATGAAGCCATCCATGCCTGTCGTGAACATTTACTTGGCTACGGCGGTCACTTTGCAGCAGCGGGGCTCACTTTATTACCAGAAAAGATTGAAGCGTTTACAGAAGCATTTGAACAGGAAGTAACCCGCACCATCAGAGCGGAGCAATTGATCCCGGAGATCATTATTGACGAAGAGCTGCAGTTCGCTGACATTAAGCAAGGGTTGTACAACATCATCAGTCAAATGGAGCCATTTGGACCGGAGAACATGCGGCCTGTATTTGTTTCACGAAAAGTTAAGGATACAGGTTACAGTAAAGTAGTAAAAGATCAGCATCTTCGTTTGGTGGTAAAACAAAAAGATACCGTGCTGACGGGTATCTTCTTTCGTGCGGCACATTTATTGCCGGTTGTTCAGCAAGGGTTATTTGATATTGTATATACCATTGATGAAAATGAATGGAATGGCTCAGTAAGCCTGCAATTGAAAGTGATCGACATAAGACCATCAAGCGATTGAAATTGTTACAACAAATAAACTACTTCCTTTACATTGCCACCACCTGGGGCATCAGAATAGGATTATTTACACTTAAGCAGGAGTTAAAGGGAGAAAAAAAATACGGTATTAATACCACTTCTGCAGATACTCTGTCCGACTTTGAGATCAAAGGAAACCAACTGCCACATGCCACGGAGTACATGCCTGTTAATTACTTCACTATTGAACATTTGCTGAAACATTTGCCGCAAAGCGCAACAAACGGAACTTTTTTTGACATTGGTTGCGGCAAAGGCAGGGCTTTGTGCGTGGCAGCGGCCCATGGTTTTAAAAACGTGCGGGGTATTGATTTTGCTAAAGAGCTGATCGATAAGGCACGCAAAAATTTAGCAGCTATGCAAGACCGTTACCCGGAACTAACTTATTCACTCGAATGGGAAGACATCAGCCGGCTTGATATTGCAAAAGACATCAGTGTTGTGTTCCTCTTCAATCCGTTTGATGAAGTGCTTGTTAAAAAAGTAATTGCCAAGATCAACCAGTCGCTACAGCAGCAGCCCCGTGAATTGTTTGTGCTTTATTGCAGCCCCCGGCATAAAGAGCTGTTTTTTGCAGAAGGCTTTACATCGTTATACCGCATTCAGAAATTCAATTACCTGGAAGGGATTATACTATCGAAAAACTACGATAACTTTCATTTGCAGGCTAATTGTTAATAAATATTTCATCCGCACAGTTGGCCGGAGATACTGATTGGCCTTACATTTATCCTTCCATATCCTGCCGATTAATCCGAATCCTTTTCCTGTAATCTTCCATCATTTTTAAGTAAACAAACTAAAGCAATGAGAAAACTTCAACTACGGTTGATACTTAGCTTCTTTTTTGCAGCTACGTTCTTCACAACCGCATTTTCACAAGTAGTTATCAGCCAGGTTTATGGTGCAGGAAGTAATTCCGGCGCACTTTACACGCACGACTACATTGAATTATTCAACCGAGGCACCAGCCCGGTTTCCCTTAACGGATGGTCTCTTCAGTACACCAGTTCTACCGGCACCGGAAATTTTGGCGCCAGTGCAACACAAATTACAGAGTTGCCAAACGTTGTTTTACAGCCCGGGCAATATTTTCTTGTTCAACAGGCCGGAGGTTCAGTAGGATCCCCGCTGCCAACAGCAGATTATATAGACCCCACTCCCATTGCAATGGCCGGAGGTGCAGGTAAAATAGCACTTGTAAGCAGT
>JAACZX010000373.1 GCA_009996555.1 Chitinophagaceae bacterium
TCGGCTGCCACAAACACGCCAATAATGCCTGCCTGTGCCAGCAACATCAACCCATAAAAACTATTGGGCGATTTGTACGTCGATTTCCATGTGGATGCAAAGATGACGGGATAACTTAATGCAGCAAGTAAACAAAGCAATGTGCTGGCGCCATCCATCTTTAATGCAAAGCTTGCACCAAGCATGGGTAGCCATTCTGCATGAAAATTCCTTGCAGCTTCATTGTTTGTACTTATAGCATACGTTATTGCCGCCAATGAAATCAGCGACACAAGAAAACTCCATGTTTTTGCCTGGCCCTCACCTTTCAGGAAAAATGAAACCAATCCACCAACCAACGGAACCAATATCAACAATAATGCGATCATAAAACAGATATGCCTGGTTTAATTAAGGATTTTGATTGTAATAACGAACAAAATGAGAATGCCTAACACCATCCACAACACATAAGAACCTACCTGCCCGCTTTGCAATAAACGTAACTGGCGGCCGCCCCACTGTACACTCTTGCCCACACCATTTACAAGACCATCGATGCCACTCTTTTCAATTACACGGTTAAAGAACACGCCCAATGCATTGAGGGGTTTGGTAATAATATTATCATACAACTCATCAACATACCATTTATTTGCCAGCACTTTTCCAAATCCTTCCGGCTCACCTGTTTCAGGATTTTTGCTGAAACGCTTCAGTGCAAAAATGATGGCTGCAGCAATCAACGATAAGCTTACTGCCAGTAAAATATATTCTGTTTTATGCGACAAATGATGAGCTTCCGCTGCATCAGTTGATGCTTTGAACACAGGTGCTAAATAGTGTTCGAGTTTATGCGCATCTGCAGCAAATAATTCCGGAATACCAACAAAGCCTGCAACCACTGCCAGGAAGGCAAGTACTATTAACGGCACGGTCATTTGCCATGGGCTTTCATGCAGGTGATGTTCCTGCTCATGTGTGCCACGGAACGTTCCTTTAAACGTCATGGCATATAAACGGAACATATAGAAAGCAGTCATTAATGCACCTGCTAAACCAATAATGTAGTAAACAGGATTAGCAGCAAATGCATGCACTAAAATTTCATCTTTTGAGAAGAAGCCACTGAATGGAGGAATACCGGCAATGGCAATACAACCAAGCAGGAATGTAATATGTGTGATTGGAAGTTTTTTTGCCAGTCCACCCATTTTACGAATATCCTGTTCGTGATGCATGGCATGAATAACACTACCTGCACCTAAGAACAGCAGAGCTTTAAAGAATGCATGTGTCATTACATGAAACACAGCACCTGTGTAAGCACCCACACCCAAGCCAAGGAACATATACCCCAGCTGACTAACCGTTGAGTAAGCCAGAACTTTTTTAATATCGTTTTGCTTGATGGCGATGGTTGCTGCAAGTATGGCTGTTGCCAAACCAACTACTGCCACCACAGTTTGTGTAACATCGCCAGCCAGTGTATATAAAATGTTGCTGCGGGCAATCATGTAAATACCTGCGGTAACCATTGTTGCGGCGTGGATGAGCGCAGATACAGGTGTTGGACCGGCCATCGCATCGGGCAACCATGTGTACAACGGAATTTGCGCACTCTTACCTGTGGCACCAACAAAAAGCAATAATGTAATAATAACAAGGATGGAATCGCCATGGAACATACCGCCTGCTTCTTTAAATACATCAACATAAGTAAGCGAACCAAATTGCTGAATAATGAAGAACAAGCCAAGTAAGAAACCAAGATCACCAATACGGTTCATCACAAAGGCTTTGCGTGCAGCATTGCCGTAACTGATATTTTTGAACCAGTATCCGATAAGTAAATAAGAACAAAGACCTACACCTTCCCAGCCAATGAACATGATAAGATAGTTCGCACCAAGCACCAGCAACAACATACTGAACACAAACAGGTTCAGGTATGCAAAGTAGCGGGCAAAGTGATGGCTTGCCTCCTCATGCATATACGAAGTTGAATACAGGTGAATGAGAAAACCAACACCTGTAATAACCAGCAGGAATAATGCTGAAAGCTGATCAACCTGGAACGCAAACGGAATGTTCAGATCGCCAACATGAATAAACTTAAACAACTCTACAATAACAGCTGTAAATCCCTCTGCCCTTGTTTCATTAAAGATGAGCACACTCACCACGAAAGAAGCAAGGATAACAGCACTGCCAATGATGCCGCTGAGGGATTTGCTCAGGTAGTTTCTTCCCAATCCATTGATCAGAAACCCGATCAACGGAAACAACGGCACTAAATAAACCAGGTCGATAATACTCTTCATAATAGTTAAGTACGAGGTACGAAGTTGGAAGTACGTAACCGTACTTCGTAATTCGTAATTCTGTATTAATGTTTAAGTCTGTTCAAAAAGTTTACATCCACACTGCGAATGTTTCGGTACAACATTACAATAATGGCAAGCCCCACACTAACTTCAGCAGCAGCCACCACCATAATAAAGAACAC
>JAACZX010000374.1 GCA_009996555.1 Chitinophagaceae bacterium
GGTGGTTGATCCTGAAGCAAAGCTGGAGGAAGAACTGATCGTTCGCCCCACTTCTGAAACCATTATCTGGAACACATACAAAGACTGGATCCAATCTTACCGTGATCTTCCCATTCTTGTAAATCAATGGGCAAATGTTGTGCGTTGGGAAATGCGTACACGCCTGTTTTTACGCACTGCTGAATTTTTATGGCAGGAGGGACATACAGCTCACGCCACTGCAGAAGAAGCTGTGATTGAAACAAGAAAAATGCTGGACGTTTATGCCCAGTTTGCTGAAGAATGGATGGCTGTTCCTGTAATAAAAGGGGTAAAAACTGCCAATGAGCGTTTTGCCGGGGCAGAAGATACGTACTGTATCGAAGCATTGATGCAGGATGGCAAGGCTTTACAGGCTGGTACTTCACATTTTTTGGGACAGAATTTTGCCAAGGCTTTTGATGTTAAATTCAGCAATAAACAAAACGAACTGGAGTATGTGTGGGCAACAAGCTGGGGTGTGAGTACACGCCTGATTGGTGGTTTGGTGATGGCGCATAGTGATGACCAGGGCTTGATCCTTCCTCCGAAAATTGCTCCGTTACAGGTGGTGATTGTTCCCATACATAAAGGTGAAGAACAACTGAATGCCATTACTGAAAAAGTGAATGTGCTGATGAGCGAACTGAAAGCATTGGGCGTTCGGGTTAAATATGATAACAGTGATAATGCAAGACCGGGCTGGAAGTTTGCTGAGCATGAGTTGAAAGGTGTGCCTGTTCGTGTAGCTATTGGCGGCCGGGATCTGGAAAACAATACAGCTGAAGTTGCAAGAAGAGATGAAAAAACAAAAGCAACGGTGAGCATGGATGGTCTTGCGGCTTATCTGCATGGCTTGCTGGAAGAAATTCAGCAAAACATGTTCAACAAAGCAAAAGCTTACCGTGACAGTCATATCACAAAAGTTGACACATGGGATGAATTTGTTTCAACACTTGAAACAAAAGGCGGTTTTTTAGCTGCACATTGGGATGGTACTGCTGAAACAGAAGAAGAGATCAAAACAAAAACCAAAGCAACCATCCGCTGCATTCCGCTTAACAACGAGCAGGAAGAAGGTACCTGCATCCTCACAGGCAAACCTTCGAAAGAAAGAGTGTTGTTTGCATTGGCGTATTAACGATTTACACAACTATAAAAACGGGAAGCATGGCTGTAATGGTCATGCTTTTTTCATTTGAAAATATTGTTGCTGCATTGTATGTTTGAAGGATGCAACTATTTCTTTTGTCCAGCTTTTATGCCAACGCCGTTCAATGGCTGGAAAAGAATTTACTCAGCTGCCCCAGCAGGAAATTTCTGCACATTGAATGTCCCGGCTGTGGTTTACAACGGAGTTATATTGCTTTGCTCAAAGGAGATGTTGCAACCAGCTTCCAGTTATATCCTGCAGCCATTCCTGTTTTAGTCCTCTTTGTTTTTCTTTTACTTCACCTGTTTTTAAAATTCAGGAACGGCCAAAAGATATTAATGATCTTATATATTTTTTGCGCATCAATTATTACTGTACATTATATTTACAAGGTTATAACACACCAAAACTTAACTTAATGGAACAAAATCAGCAGGATTATCTTACCCAATCTCCCTACCCAAGCCTGCCATCTTTGCCTAATTCAACAACAGCATTGGTTCTTGGGATTCTCTCAATTGTAATTTGCGGAGTTGGTTTAATATTGGGCATCATCGGTATTGTTCTTGCGAATAAAGACATTACACTATACAATAACAATCCCGGAGTTTACAACGAATCCTCTTATAACAACTGCAAAACAGGACGTATATGTTCCATTGTTGGTATTTGTATTTCCGCTTTGTTCGTTGTTGGCTATACTGTTTATATGATCTTTATCTTTTCCATGATCAGAGAACTGAGTAACACTTTACAATAATTATTAAATAACCAAACCAACCTCAAATGGATCAACTTCAGCAACAACCGCAACAACCATTACCGAATGCCACACCGGTGCTGGTGCTCGGCATCTTATCTATTGTTATGTGCTTTTGTTATGGTATCCTTGGTCTTATACTTGGTATCATTGCACTTGTGCTTTCGGCAAGCAGTAAACGTTTATACGCATCTGCACCTGAACTTTACACACAATCGAGTTACAAAAACCTGAATGCAGGAAGAATATGTGCTATCATTGGCGTAATTCTTTCCCTGCTCTTTATAGCATACATGATCTTCATCATCAGTATTGTTGGTTTTGAAAATCTTGGCAACCCGACAGAAATGATGAGAAGGATCAATGAGCTGAAAGGTTGATTCTTTTCCAGAAATAACCAAGCCGCTTCTATTTACTTGAAGCGGCTTTTGTTTTTACATTATAAATTTTGCAGGTCATTCTCTATATTTATAACTCACCAAAAAATCTAACTGTATGGATCAAAATGAATCAACACTGTTTAAGCTGGAAGTGGAAGAAATATCCAGCCGTTTTT
>JAACZX010000375.1 GCA_009996555.1 Chitinophagaceae bacterium
CCTTAACAGAAAAAGAAGAAAGCATCGAACTCAAATCTGTATCTGCCATTGAAAACATCAATGAGAAAGACCTCATGCGTATTATCCGTGATCTTTCTCCCGGCTACAGAGCAGTATTTAACCTTTACGTAGTGGAAGGTTACAGTCATAAAGAAATTGGCGATTTGCTGGGCATCAGCGAAGGCACCAGCAAATCGCAACTGGCAAGGGCAAGAATGATCTTGCAGGATAAAATTAAACGCTGATCTGAATAATCATGAACGACTCTCATCTTCAACAAATGCTTCTTGCAACAGAAGCAGCACCTCCCGGAACTGTTTGGGAGAACATTGCTGTTGAGCTGGATGCACAGGATGAGGATAAGCCTATACAGCAACAATTACTTTTCGCAGAAGAAACTCCACCTGCTGCCGTATGGTTACAAATTGAACCTGCACTCAACGATCATACTTTTCAAAAAACACTGGCAGCAGCTGAAGAAGAAGCACCTGCATTTGTGTGGGAACAACTTGAACAGCAGCTGAACAATCAGACGTTTGATGAAAAGGTTTCAGCAATCCTACACACAACAGAAGAAAATGCCCCGGCAACAGCATGGGCTTCAATAGAACAATCACTTGAAGAAAAGCAGGCACCTGTAATTCCCATCAGCAGAAATAATAAACGTTTTTACCAGGTAGCAATCGCCGCTGCTTTTATTGGGGTGATGGCATGGGGCGGTTACCGTTTGATCAACAACAATCAACAATCGCTTCCAGCTGAAATAATTGCATCGGCCAGCACAGCAGAAGAACATGCTACTGCACCGGCAACAAAACCTGCAGATAGTAATCTTGTAATTGCAGAAGAAGAACCGGAAGCAACCACAACAAACAGACGCATACAGATCAAAGAACGCATCAAGCAAAAATTAGCATCGCCCGATGCATTGGCTTATGCTGAAACACCCGATCATAACCTGCAGAACAGCGTTGCTTACCAGGGTATTCATCACCAGCAAACCGAAGTGCCACAACAAACAAACGGCTTTTCTGAAAGCCAGTATTTTCTTGTGCTGAATGATAATGGTGAACTGGTGCGTGTATCAAAAAAGATCGGCAACCTCAAATGTGCTGTTGGTGCCGGCACACCTGTTGATGCTGCATCGGCATTGCAATCGAAAGACTGTAATGAACAGATCAAACGCTGGCGTGAAAAAATGGCAATGGCAGCAGCCATCTCTGCCTCTGCCGGCGACATCGATCTCAACCAGCTGATCAACAGTACCGATCAGCAATAAAGTTTTATCTTTCGTGTATGTCACGTATCAAGATCTCCTTACCTGAACAGTTTTCTTTTACAGCAAACATTCCCATCCGTATCACCGATCTCAACTATGGTAATCATGTGGGGAATGATGCGGTGCTTTCCATCATACATGAAGCAAGAATGCAGTTTCTTTCACACAATGCTTATACAGAATTAAACTGCGGTGGCGTAGGATTAATTATGAGTGATGTTGGAATAGAGTTTAAGAAAGAAATTTTTTATGGCGATGTACTGGCTGTGCAGATAGCTGCTGTTCATTTTTCTTCTGTGGGGTTTGATCTGTTTTACCGTTTGCTGAATAAAGAAAATATTGTTGTTGCCCATGCAAAAACCGGTATGATCTGTTATGATTACAGCCGCAAGAAAATGGCACATGTTCCGGATGAGGTAAAAGAAAAACTGTCGGCAAAATAACAGAGCGTAATCAGAAGAGAAACTTCACATTACTTCATCAGTTTTATTTCATTCAACAGCATGGCTGCGTAGTTGCTGTTCAGCTGCACCAGTTCATTGTACTTCTGTACGGCATCCTGTTTTTTATTTTGCTTTACATGACAAAGACCAATGTAATAAACAGTGGTTTCAAAACCCGCCTTCAGTGCATTTGCTTTGTACAAATGCACAAGCGCTTCATCAATTCTGTTCAAAGAAAATAAAGAGAACCCAAGTTCAGAGTAAGAAAGATAGTTCTGCTCTTCAAAACGTACTGCTTTTTCAAGATAGGCTACCGCATCATTGAATTTGCCCATATCATTATAGCACCAACCAATGCGGTAGTGTAGTTTTTTTTCTGTGCTGTCTATTGAAAATGCTTTCAGGTAATCGGCCAGAGCTTTCGCTGTGTTTTTCTGTGCATCTTTATAAAGATCACCTCTTGCAATATATACTTTACCATACGTTGCATTCAGCTTGATCACCTGGTTATAATCTGCCAATGCATCCTCTACCCTTCCTGATTTATATTTTGCAAAACCAGCCTCATACAACATGCGGAAATTTCCCGGCTCCATTTTTATGGCCTGCTGCAGTACAGGTAATGCAAGATCATACCGCTCCATTTCATTATAACACCAGCCCAGTTCATAATAGGCCGTTGCCATTGATGGCTTCTGTTCAATTAACTTCTGGAAAAGCAATACCGCTTCAGCACATTTCCCTTCCC
>JAACZX010000718.1 GCA_009996555.1 Chitinophagaceae bacterium
CTATCACTTTGTAAAAACAAAACCCGGTTTCAGCAAAACGCTCTACCGTACACTTGTCCTGTTTGGCATTGCCTACTTTTTGAATATTGCAAAATTCCAGTTACCTGTTTTGCTGGGCATAATGCCTCAAAACTTTATTCAGGAAATTATACCGCTTAACTATCCACCAATTCTCATCGGTGACATTTTACATACAGCAGCATTAAGCTTACCAATACTTTGCCTGCTCAATTACTCTGCTAAATCAAAACTCATTATTTCTTGCATGTTGCTCGTAATGATATGTACATACAGACATTTAGTCATTCCGGAAAAGAACACAAGCCCTTTGGTTTTTCATTTTATGCAATTAAGCATTGGCAAGCCACCATTAACATATTTCCCTCTCTTGCCGTGGATCTCTTTTGTGGTAATGGGATTTTTTGCAGCCTCTGTTATAAGTAAAATTGGAGAACAATGGTTATGGTCATTTATACCATTTGGCGCATTTATAATGTCAATGGCAAAGCTTTTGGGCACCAGTGAACCAACATCTGTTTTTTATACCCCTTTACCATTTCAGTTAATAAAACATATTGGTTTTATTTTTTGTTGGGTGGGCATTTGGCATCTATGCACACCCTATATAAAACATTCTACAGCTGGCAGGTTGCTCATTTTTTGCAGCAGGAATCTAACCTCTTCATATTGTATTCAATGGCCCCTTATATGTTTGCTGATTCCTTTACTTGGTTTTCACAGCATGAATATCATTCCGGCATTCATGACAGCAAGCACAATCACTGCCATTACCTTTTCAATTACTGCACTTATCACAAGAACCAAATCAATTTAAAATGATCTACGATCTTATCGGTATTGGCATCGGCCCTTTCAATCTAGGGCTCGCTGCACTAACACATCCAATACCAAAACTCAAAACACTTTTTGTTGATCAGAAAAAAGAATTCAGCTGGCATCCGGGTTTAATGCTCGATACTGCAAAACTGCAGGTGCCATTCTATGCCGACCTCGTAACACTGGCCGATCCCTGCAGCCCGTTCAGTTTCCTTGCATATTTAAAACACAAAAAACGACTGTTCAGGTTCGCAATAAGAGAAAACAATTTTATTTACCGGAACGAATACAATGATTATTGTAAATGGGTAATTGAACAACTCCCAAACTGCATCTTTGGTCAGCGATGCGAAGCAATTTATTTCGACTCTGAAAACAATCTGTACAAAGTAGCTGTGAAAGACTGCCTTTCGAACACAGTAACGGTTTTTACAACACGAAAGATGGTCATTGGCATTGGCGCAAAACCCTCGCTGCCTGATGTGGTTAATGAAGCCATTTACAAAGACAGGTCACCACAACTATCCCACTCTGCCGATTATTTAAAATCGAAAGATTCAATTCTTAAATCAAAGTCTGTTACAATAATCGGCTCCGGGCAAAGTGCCGCTGAAATTTTTATGGACCTTTTACCACATCATGAAGTATTCACGGAAGGCTTAAACTGGTTCACCCGGTCACGTAGGTTCTTTCCTATGGAATACACCAAGCTTTCGCTGGAAATGACCTCACCGGAGTATATTGATCATTTCTTTTCACTGCCAAATGAAGTAAAGACGAATACACTTCAATCACAGGATCAATTGTACAAAGGAATCAACCAGGAACTGATTGCAGAAATCTATGAGGAACTTTACAGGATAGGTTTAAATAAAACAAATTCAAATATTCGTATTTCAACAAATACCGAATTAGTAGGCATTTCTCAATTGGCCGCAAATAATAAATACAGGTTAACATTAAAACATACAGAGCTGAACAAACAATTTGAACATATCAATGCTGCAGTAATTTTTGCTACAGGTTACAAATCCTGTAAACCCGCATTTATTAAGCCTGTCAAAGAGCAGTTGCAATGGAAAAATGAACATGAATTCAAACTCAATAAGAACTATTCCATCGATACAGAAGATTCCGTTTTCGTTCAGAATGCTGATCTCAAATCACACGGCTTCAATTCAGCCGACCTTGGCATGGGACCTTACAGGAATGCCGTCATTATAAACTCAATCCTCGGTTACAATCACTACAACATCGAAACAGGCTCAACATTTCAAACATTCGGTCTGCCTTAACTCATATTTCCCACATCAAACATCTTACAAACTATTTTTCATCTCCTGACAAGTAACTCAAACCTCGCACTTCACTTCCCTTCCATCATCTGCACCTTCATCACACCCGGTAGCTGATGTAATAATGCCGATGCTTCGTCAACAATATCTTTCTGTACCAGGCAATGTGTAATCACCATTGCTGTTCCGTCCTGGTGACGGTGCAGATTGAAATCATTGATCACCACATGCAAATCCTGGAAAAACAAAGCCAACCGGCGCAACGTATCTGTGGGGTTATTGATTTGCATAACAAAAACACAGGAACGCCTCGAAACTTCAACAGTTAAATGTGCC
>JAACZX010000044.1 GCA_009996555.1 Chitinophagaceae bacterium
GGAAAGTTTGCAACAATATATGCATAACTGTTGGCGCTCCATTTTTTATTTGGTCCACCGATCCAATACACTTTTATGTTGCTTTGAATTTCTGGTGCGTCATGCAAAGCCTGTGCAAGATCGTCTAACCCTCCCCACACTAAAACCCACAGCGGCTGTTTACTTTTTTTCTTTGCGCAGGTAATGATCCAGTTCGATCCTTCTGTTGCCGTTGTATATCCTGCAAATGGAGCTGCACCTAAACGCCCCTGTTTGCAGACTGCTTTTAATGATGCTGGTGTTGGATAACCTTTCTGATGTTTTTGCAGAAGCGGCAGATCTTTTTCATACAGATCGATCATGCGCAACAATTCTTTTTTGTTGCCTTGCCCATACGATGGAGAAGAAATAAGCCCTTCTGTTTCGAACAGGTGACTGTACATTAAATAATGGGTGATGGATTGATTATCGTCGGGATCGGTACCACCAATATCAGTGCTGATTAATAAGCGTGGTTTTACAGGCACAGGTTTTTGTGCAAACAAAGTAACTGCAGAAACACTAAGTAAACAGAGTAATATTATTTTTTTCATTCGACGATTATTTAAACGGAATGGGTTTAATAAAATTCATTTCTTTCAGCCACGCTTCTAATAAATTCAGCCATTGATCTGTTGAACCGGGATTTTCATCTAACCTGATGCCATGACCACCTTGCGGAAATACATGCAGACTGGCACTGATCTTTTTCTCGATTAACGATTGATAAAACAATACACTATTCTGCACTTTTACCGTACTGTCGTTTTGCGCATGAACAAGAAATGTTGGAGGAGTAAATGAACTCACCTGTAATTCACCTGAATAATTTTCAATGTTGGCTTTTGTTGTATCTGCACCAAGAAAGTTTTTCTTACTGCCGCCATGTGCAAATTTTCCCATTGTAATAACCGGTGAAAGGAGCACCATAAAATCAGGCCGGTAACTTAAAGTAGTGAAAGAATCGTTGATTGCACTTTCATCTTTTGCATGTGTGCCGAGTGTGCTGGCTACATGTCCGCCTGCACTAATGCCCATTATACCGATCTTATCTGTTTTGATATTCCATTGTGCAGCATTTGCACGAATGATGCGCATGGCCCGTTGTGCATCCTGCACAGGCACCAGTTGTTTGTTGAGGAGATCCTGCTGGTGCGGTAAGCGATGGATCAATACAAAAGCATTTACACCAATGGTATTGTACCACTTCGCTAAATTGAATCCACTGTATAAATGAGAGAGTCGTTCGTAACCGCCACCAGGAACGATCAACACTGCTGTTCCATTGTTCTCTGCTTTTGGTACAACAAAACAATAGATACCCGGTGTTGCCACACGCCAGATGCGTTCGTTATAAATACTGTCGGTAATTGTTTTACCGTTGCTGTTTGGTTTTTTTCCTGCAGGCCATAATGGAACAAACTCCTGCGCCTGTGTTGATGCTGCAAGGAGAATGAACAATAGTATAAAAATGACCTTAGTGCTGCGCATCAGGAAAAACGTTTTGCAGGAATGATGTGATATAGTTGACCGTTGGCGTAAACCATGGTTCAAATAAACAGAAGGAGTGAGGCGAATTTTCAAACTCATGTACTTCGGTATAGATTTTATGCTGTTGCAGTATCTTGATATAGTCCTCTCGTCCCGCATGCATGCGCTCTACTGAACTGTTGAGAAACAAAGTGGGTAAAGAATTGACGCCTGCATGTGAAAGTGGGGACGCTTCTTTCCATAGTTCAGGATTTTCGGTTGTGTTATAACCTAACCAGTATTCTGATGCACCGATTGTTGGCGAGGGTTTGGTTTCACTGGATTGCGGATGGATAAATGACAAGGTTCCATCAATATCTACAATAGCGTGTACGTTTGTACTTGCTTTGATTTTTGTAACAGGTTCAAATGGTTGATAGCCGTTCGTGTTACCGACTAATGCTGCTAATTGTCCACCTGCTGAAAAACCCATCACCACAATTTTAGTTGTATCAACAGCATATTTTGCTGCATTGTTTTTTATCCATTGAACAGCAGCTTTAATATCCTGCACTGCAGCCGGATAAAATGCCTCGGTTGATAAACGATACTCAGGCGTAAAACAAGCATACCCTTTTGCAGCCAATGCCTGTGCTAACGTATGATGCTGTGTACGGTTGCCCGAGCGCCAGCCGCCACCATGAATGATAATGATTGCTGGAGTTTTTCTCTTCGCTTTTTGTTTTAGATAAAACGCATCGAGTTGCAGATTGCGTGTTCCAGTATTTATATAGTTCAGGTTTCGTTCTTCAACAACAGTTGTTGTTAATACAGGTAAGCTGATGGAGGGATGTTGTTTCTTTACCTTCTCCATTTCTTTCGTAAGATTGAAAGAAGTATCAGGCACATTCGTAATACCATTCACTGTTTGTGCTGTTACAGCCAAACTCAACAGTAAATAACATACTATGTAAAACGTTCTCTTCATTTTTTGCCAATTGACGTTTGCCTATTGCTTTTTGATTTCCGTCCATTCAAATGGTTTACTTCTCAACTGCATAAACCAACCGCTTTCATCTTTCACTAAACTGTTGTTTGAAAAAATAGTATCGAGTGAGTATCCTTTTGCTTCTTTATCAGAGAGCTGTTTGCTCCAGGCAACACGTTTACTTGTAGCAGCACCTTCACCTGTACATTTATATTCGGCATATAACACTGTTTGTTCGTTTGCCGGATTGCCCCAGTTGCTCCAGCCTTCGGGTGCAATTTGTTTGGGCATTTCGCAACGGATAAAAACAGTTTTTGCATGTGCACGCCATGGTCTTCCTAAATACAGTTTTGTAACAGACGAATCGGCAATGATCTTACAGTCGAGAAAGACATACCCAAACTTTTTACCGGCTGTTGTACTTGCAGCCGTGATGTACGAATTTGATTTTGCCTTGATCGTGCAATTTTGAAATACAGCTGTAGAAGGACCGAAAATAAAATCGGTGGTGCCTTCGATATAACAATCCAAAAACAGCTGACGGGAATTTTCACCTGCTGCAAAAATGGTATCCTGGTTGCCGAGGAATTTACAGTTTTTGAATACAGCTTTATCTGCATCAACATACAAAGACAGTGCCTGCCCAACCGGGCCAGCACTGTTGGAGAATGTAATATTCTCTGCATAAAAACGGTTGCCGGAAATTTTTGCCGTGTAAGAAGTAAAGGTTGTATGTTTCCCTCTTCCTGAATAATCATTGAACGTAATGATCGTTTTCTCTACGCTTTCACCAATAAACGTTACATCGGTATTGGTTGCAGGCAGTTCAATTTTTTCGTTGTACACACCGTTCTTAATATAAAGTGTGATCGATGCCAATGGGTAAACACGCATGGCATCAATGGCATCCTGTATGTATTTGAACTCGCCGGTACCATCTTTCGCCACAGTGAAAATATATTTGTATTGCTGCGGGTTTGAAGTTTGAGCAACAGCGAAACTGCAACTAACGATCAAAGCGATCAGAAATATATTCTTCTTCATATTGATTAATGTACTACGATGCATTTTAAAACAACGCTCTCTTTTCCTGAATTATAGTGAATAAAATACTGTCCTTGCTGTAAGTGTTGTACATCCACAGACGTTTGTGTTGTGTTGGGCGTTGCTTTCCATTCAGCTATTTTTACTCCCAACATTGAATACAATACAATGCTTGTGTTGTTTCCGCTACGTGGGTGCTTCATATAAATTGTATGGGACGCAGGGTTAGGATATAAAGCAAATCCTCTTGCAGCAATATTATCAATGACGGATGTAGGTACGTTTTGTGTAGGAATACCTTTTACAATTACATCTTTTAATTGCGCATACCGACCTGCACTGGTTGTGCCACAGCTGTAGTAAAGACGAATGGTGAGCGTTTGTCCTTCCATTAATGTTACACCTGTTGAACCATTCAACGGCATGCGGTAGAGAGCAGAAGGTCCATTATTGTCCTGCGTTAAAGCCGGTTGTGTTGCAAACTCATAACCCAGCACATTTGTTGAATCGGTTGTGAAACCGCTTACCGAGTAAACAACAGCAATTTTGATATTGCTACTTGTGCCGTAAAATGCTGTATTGAACAACAGGCTATCAATTTTTGTGGTATAGCCATTACTTGCCGTTACAGTAAATTGTTGGTAGTTACTACGGTTTACATTACCACCTGGGCCGCCCGATGCTGTTGTCCACAAGCCATCTGCTGTTGCAGCAAACACTTGTCCACGTGTTAATGAATAAGGCAACATGCCAGCAACTGTAATACCATCAGATACAGCAAATTTGTTTAGTGTAGATGTGCTTGCAGTTACAGCTGCCGAACGAACTGCTGCACTATCCTGTCTGTTTTGTGCAAATGTCCATTGCTGCAATAATGCAGAGATCTGAACAGCTTGTGATTGTATTGTTCCTTTCACAGCAGTCTTCACTGTATCGGCCAATGTTCCACTATGGATGATGTTATCGTTATATGTACCAGCAACAGTTCCATTTAAACGTAAAATAATGCTGGTGCTTGCAACCGTACCATTTGTTGGTTTCAATCCAAGTGGCTTTGCATTGTTATACCATGTTGTTCCGCCATCGGCCGATATTTCATAATTAACCGGAGGAAGAATTTTTATACTATCAAGAATATTTAAACCTGAAACCAAATAACTCTGCGTTGTTGATGGCGTACCAAGTCCCTGTAAAAAATCAGATAGTGCTGCTGTTACAGTAATGGCCGGTTTGCTTGAAACAAAAGCAGTGTCAGAAGTGGTTGTTGTAAAACCTGCTTTCGACAACCGAACAATATAATAATAGCTTGTACCGGCAGCAGGTGCATTATCAGCATAACTGAAGTTAGCAGCAGAATCTTCGCTGCTGTGTTGTGTATCGATCAATGTGAAGTTCTGTTTATCTGAACTCCGGTATAATTCGCATGTAATGCCTGACATGGGCCAGGTGATATTCCATGTAATATTCACTGTTGATGAAGCCACAGTGGGTTTACGTGCAATAAGATTTGAAGCTGATAATTCAGGAATAAATGTGTTATTCAATTCGGGCCATGTGCTGTATGGATCCCATGTAGCCATGGCAGGTGTGTTTGCATTTACGAACACGGTATCGTTGTTATAATATTTTGCTGCTTCAGCTGCTGTTAATTGCTTGCTCCAGTTTACACGGCCACTCACATCTTTCAATGTACCATCATAATTCTTCGTATTGTACTCAGCATACGTAATGTAAGATGTATTTGTTCCTGCATCCCATGCACTCCATCCTTCAGGTTTAATCGATGAACCCATGAATGAATTGAGGAATACTGTTTTGTTGCGTGACTTTGCCGCATCCGCAGTGCCCGCATCATTCTGCCATGGGCGACCTAATGTGTAAAAAGTAATTCCACGATTTTTCGTGAGTTTACAATCACGGAAAACATAACCATAACCGGACTCTGCTTTGGTATTGGCTGCAGTAACATAACCACCTGTACTGTTGTCCAGTCTTGTACGTGGATAGATCACACATGTATCGAAGATGATGGTTGATGATCCAAAAATAAAATCGGTATTACCATCAATATAACTGTTCTTCATGTACACACGTGTGCCTTTATTATTACCACCGTAGTAAGTGTCCTGTCCACTGTTCATGCGACAGTTAAAGAATACAACACGATCTGATGTTGTATATACAGCAACTGCTTGCGGCCCATCGCCCGGTGCCGGAACAATTGCATTGGCATTGATGCCATAGCCTGTAGCATTTTCAACCGAAAGATTCATCAGCATTACATCAGCAGCATTAATGATCATCGTGCCGCATGTTGAAGTGCCATACGTGCCGCCAGCAGGATTTGCTTTGCCTGAATAGTTATCATAAGAGATAATTGTTTCCGCCATGCTTTCACCAATCAATTGCATGAATGGTTTGTTTGAGGGGATGACAACTGTCTCAACATATTTTCCGTTCTTAATAAAAATCCTCCACGGCGTTGTGCGGTTTGTTGGTGCTGCAGTAATAGCCGCCTGTACCGATGTGTAATTGCCAGAACCGTCTTTTGCTACCAATACATCATGAGGCGGTAAAACAACCGGGTTTGATGCGATACCATTTACTGCCAGTGTTTTTGTAGTAGCGCCACCACCTGCAATTGAAATAGTTCCGTTATAGGTTCCAACACTACTTGCATTTAATCGAACAGAAATTTCTGTTGATGCAACAGTACCCGATGCAGGAGATAAAACAATACTGCTTGTCCAGGTAGTTCCATTCAATGAAACTTCATAGTTTGCCGGAGCAGTTACAGTAAGGTCACCAGTAAGGTTAGTTCCACTCACTGTCGCTTTCTGTACAGCCGAAGGCGAACCGATTGTTTGAATAAAGTTGTTAAAGCTTGCTGTTGCAAGAATTGTAGGTGAAGTAGATGCAGTAGCAGTGCCCGATACTGTTGCAACAGGTGAATAGTTAAATGCTTTATCTGCTGTGAACACATGATAATAATAAGTTGAACCGCTTGTAACAGTACCATCGTTGAATGATGTACCTGTTCCGGTATATAAAACAGTATAATCAGAACTAATGGTATTGCCCGCTGTATATACGCCTTTTGTATTCAACGTTGGCGCAGCACTTACTGTACTTCTCACAATAAGATAGCCACCGTTATCAATTCCTGTTGCTGGTGCCGACCATGTTAATGCAATGGCATTTGCAGCACCTGTTGCTGCAAGATTGGTTACCGCATCAGGTGCAGTATTATCAACGGTAGTCCCGGGATAAACAACATAATCATCAATATAAAAATAGGGCGACTGGGGATTGGTTACACGCATGCCAAAATAAGTAGCGGTAGGTGTTGAGTTAGTTGTTTTTAATGTGCCGGTAAACAATTGCCAATCCTGTGGAGTGGATGCATCAATTGTGATTTTTGGTGTTAAGGTCATATTGCTCCCACCAAGCGATCCTAATACTGTAGACCAACCATACAAATCAGTTGCAGCAGTTTGTGGCCCGGCGGGTTTATACCAAAACTGTATTAAATAATCGGTGTTTTGTTCAATAGCCGGATTGGTTAATACAGGGGAAAAGATATACTTGTTACTTCCGCTTGCCTGCTTGTAAAACATAATTTTATTACCGGTACGTGCTTCACCTGCTTTTATTTCCCACGAAGCAGATACTTCCCAATTGCTGGTTGATGTGTGTGCCGTTACCGTTGCATACGAACCGATAGTTTGATTTTCAAAACCACCATCAAGGTTTGGAAAATAACCAATGGCCGCATCCTGCAGATTTTGTGAAGCAGTACCTGTTACAGCAAGCGACATATCAGTTGCACCTGTACTTGTACCTATAAGATTACCAGCAAAACTGCCTGCTGCACTTGCATTCAACCGCACATAAACAGTGGTTGCTGCAATAGTTCCGCTTGTTGGCGTAAGTGAAACTGTTGTATTCCATGTAGCGTTGTTCAACGAAACTTCATACGATGCCGGTGCAGTAATGGTAAGATCTGCAGTTAGATTTAATGCAGATACCGTAAATGATTGCGATGAAGAAGGAGCGCCTGCCGTTTGTGCAAAAGCAGTAAACGAAGCTGAGTTATAAATAGTGGGTGTTGTGTTTTGCTGATCTGTAACAATTGAGTTGAGATAGTTTTCTAAGTTAGTATAACCATTGGCTGCAAAAGTGCCACGGTCGCTTGCATCATTCGGATTTAAACCATTTGCCGTTTCCCATGCATCAGGCATACCATCATGATCGGTATCGGTTGGTGCAGTTGTTGAACTTAATGTTGGCCATGCATTTACTGTACTTAAATAAGGTGTGCCATGCGGAAAACCTCCCTGTACATCAATGATACGTCCGGTGCGGTTGCGTACATCATTTGCAATACGCTCATCCAGTGTATCACGTTTTAAACTTGCACCTGCATATTGCAATACCAATGCATAAGCTTCCTGCGCTGTGTGTGTGGTAACAGGAGCAATATCATGTTCGGCTGTTGCTTTTGCACTCGTTGTATCGGCCTGCACACCACCACTCATTGATACACCTAACCAGTTATTGTTTGTAATGTTTGTATAGCCATCAACATAATTTCCCGATAAATAAAATTTGCCATAGGGGATAGGTGTGGTACCGGTAGTTTTTCCCGGTTGAACGATCATGCCACGCACAGGAATAGAGACAGAATTTCCTGTACCTGTTGATGGTCCGTATTTATAATAATTATTAACGAGATTATAATTACCACCATCGCCACCATTGCTGCTGTAACTACCCCAGTTGTACACAACGTTGTTTCTGAAGTCGGCATTCTCCACACCAACTACCGCAGGCGAATACGTGCTGATGCCTGCAAAGCGGGGGTTACGACCTTTTGCATGTGCAATTAAATTATGATGAAACGAACCACGCTTCGATCCCCAGATACCCACATACCCATGCTCCTGGAAATCGGCATCGCCTTCGTAGTGGTATGAATAATTCAACGGTTCAGCAACAATATTCCATTGCAGCGTAACACTATCGCCACGATAGATCGTTAACGCTTCATCGCTGCTCCATCCAATGGAACAATGATCGATGATAATATTTTTACCGCCAAGATTTCCAAACGCATCATCGCCACCGCTGTTGGTTGTGGGCATACAGGCAGCAGTAAAAGGTGAAACAGGCACACCACAATTGGCAGGTGTAGTGATGAGTTGATTTTTATCGCCCATGCGGATACGTATGTAACGAACGATCACATTATCGCCACTGATCACAACGGGATAATCGGCGATGCAAATACCATCACCGGGAGCTGTTTGTCCTGCAATGGTTGTGTTGCTGCGAATAGTCAAGCGTGATGTAAGATGAATTGTTCCGGACACACGAAACACAACAGTGCGGTGTGTGGCAGTTTGACTTAATGCATAACGCAAACTACCAACACTGTTATCATCGTTGAGATGTGTTACTTCAAATACAGTTGTTGGTGTGCTGGCAGTTCCCCGTCCACCGGTAGCAAAGCGGCCGGCACCTTCAGCTCCGGGGAAAGCAATCTGCTGTGCATCTGTTGCAGATACACACAGCAGTAAAAGAAACGTAATGATACATTTTGGCAAGCAAGGAAGTTTCATTGGTCTATTGATTATTCTTTTGCATTAACAATTCGTGTAGCGAGTTCGGGCAGTTGGGAGAGGATTTCTTTTAATACCAATTGTGCAACCAACCGTGCACCAAACTCATTAAAGTGTGTATTATCATCTTTTCCTTTCGGATGATTGGGATGCTCTCCCGGTTTTAATTGCAGGAACAGCAGAGCAGAATTTTCTGCACCAAACTGCTGGTAAAGTTGTTGGGTAATGATATCCATATCAAACAGTACAACTTTTTCTTCTGCTGCAACTGCTCTTGTAATTTTCATATACTCATCATGTGTGCCCACGATCTTTCCGGTACTGTCGAATTTTCTACGGGCCATGGAAGTAAGCAACACAGGAATGGCTTTTTTCTCTCTTGTTTCAGTAACAAATTTTTTGAGGTTGTTTTTGAATTGCTCCGGCGTAGTAGCACTTTTCTTTGTGGGCACTTCATCGTTATGTCCAAACTGGATGAACACATAATCGCCTTCATTTGCTTCATCCATGATCTGTTTCCACAAACCTTCTGTTTGAAAAGAAGATGTGCTTCTGCCATTCTTTGCTTTGTTGACCACTGTTACTGTTGAATCCCAGAAATAAACAAAGGGCATTCCCCATCCGTTTTCGGGATATGCTTTTACATCTTTGATACTTGCGGTGCTATCTCCTGCAATAAAAACTTTAATCTTCTTTTTTGGCGGCAGCATTAATGCAAACAGCGGTAACGCAAACAATAGAATAACTTTCTTCATCTTATTTAATTAAACAGCTTCACCCGCATTCCCTCTCCATCCTTCGATTTCGCTCAGGACATCGGGAGGCCGGGCAGCTGTGTTTTATTTGAACAATAGTGCTAACACATTTTCTTTAGCACTTTTCTTATCAATTCGCTTTCAGTAAACTATTAATGTACACTTCGATGTTCGTGTACTGTTTATCCAACTTATATTGACTTGCGTCATTGGCATCATTCGCATCCAATCCATTCTTTTTTTCCCATTCATCGGGCATACCATCTTTATCCGTATCGGCAGGAGCAGGGTAGGATTTCAAAACGGGCCATGCATTGCCGGTGATTTCAAAGGCTGAGTGATGAGGATAGCCACCCTGCACATCAATGATCTTTCCTGTTCGGTCAATTACATTATTGATGATGCGTGCATCCATCGTATCTCTTTTAAAAGATGCGCCAACTTGCAGCAATACTGCTTTGTAAGCATCTTCTGCAGATTGTATTGTGATGGGTACGGTAGGGAATGCAGCAGTTTGTACAACTGTTTTCTTTTCTTCTTCTGTCCCTTTTGGATCGGGATGTACACCTGCAATATTATTCTTTGTTACATCGGGAGCGCCATCCACATAATTGCCTTCAACA
>JAACZX010000719.1 GCA_009996555.1 Chitinophagaceae bacterium
AAGTGGGGGAGATGCAACATTAAGATTCTCTGCGGCGGGACGTACACTTAATACCCGTACCGTGCAAGTTTGGATTAATGGAACAAATGTGGCAAATAGAGAAATGAGTTTCTTTAATATATTAAATGCGGACGTTGTTGACAATATTCCTTTGTCTCTCATTAGTTCAAATGCCGCAAATATTGAATTTAGAAGTTCAACTGTAGATACGCTGCCTCAATTTAACAGACTTGTTGTAGGTATGTATGAATTGAATTATCCAAGGCTGTTTAATTTTGGGGGGCAAACAAATTTTGAATTTGTTATGCCTGCCAGTGCAGGAGGAAACAATCTTGTGATTGACAACTTCAATTTTGGAGGGTCTGTAGCTCCTGTTTTATATGACCTTACAAACGGTTTACGTATTACTGCAAGTATTGTGTCAGCAACACAGGTGAGAGTTGTATTGCCGCCGTCATCTGTTGAACGCAAACTGGTATTAGTAAGTTTGGACGGAGGCAATATTCGTGCGATCCAAGGGGTTACTCCAAGAAATTTTACTAATTATACACTCACGACAAATCAGGGAGATTACATAATTATATCAAATCCTTTATTGTATTCTGATGCAAGCGGCGTAAATCAGGTAGAGCAATATCGGTTATATAGAAGCAGTGCTGCAGGCGGAGCTCATAATGCGAAGATTTATGATGTTGGAGAGATTATAGATCAATTTGGATATGGCATTAAGAATAACGCATTTGCTATCAAGAATTTTCTACGTATGGCCTATGATGCATTTTCTGTAAGGCCTTCAAACTGTTTCATTATTGGTAAAGGAGTTGTGTATACAAATTACAGATCATCAGAATCAACGAGTAAAATTGATCAATTAAATCTGGTTCCAACTTTCGGTAATCCTGCCTCAGATACCTACCTGGCTTCTGCTGAAGGCAGTATAGTTCAACGAATTCCCATAGGAAGGTTGACCGTAGTGAATGGAAATGAAATAAAAGCTTATCTGGACAAAGTAAAAAAGTACGAAAGTCTTTATGATGCCAACAGTTGTGTTGTTCAGGATGAGTTGTGGAAGAAAAATGTGATTCACGTTGCAGGTGCAAACGACTTACTTGGCGAACAAATTAGATTTCATCTCAATCAGTATGGCAATGTTCTTAAGGATACTTCTTTTGGTGCAACCATTCATTCTTTGCAAAAAAGCGGTGTTGCGGCTGTGCAAACAATAGTAAGTGCAAACATTACACGTCTTTTTCAGGAAGGCTTTTCTTTGTTAACCTATTTCGGTCACTCTTCGCCTTCTACATTAGAATACAACCTGTCGGATCCATCTAGTTATCCCTCCATAGGAAAGTACCCCATTCTTTTAGTAAACGGATGCCAGGCGGGAAACATGTTCTTATCAGACGAAACAAGGCTGACAGGCAATTATATCATTACTGAAAAATGGGTATTAACTCCTGAAAAAGGAGCAGTTGCATTTATTGCTTCAACACATCTTGGAGTAGTAAACTATCTTCATCTTTATACGGAAGAGTTTTATAATCAAATGGCAAGACCTGAGCAAAATGCGGAAACTATAGGACGTATCATGGCAAATGTGAATGATACGCTTAGCAGATTGTATTCGTATAATGATTATTATGTAAGGATGCATTTGGAAGAAATCACTTTGCATGGTGATCCTGCACTTCGTTTTTACAATAAGAAAAAGCCTGACTATGCTGTTGAGCCTGCGATGGTAAAAATTTCTCCTGAATTTATTTCAATAGCAGAGTCAAAATTTGATGTAAATGTAAAGTTGGTCAACACCGGGAAAGCAATGTCGGACTCTGTTCATATACGGATTACGAGGCTGTATCCAGATGGAAAAAGCTCTGTTCAATTTGACAAGAACATTAAAAGACTTTCGTATTCAGATTCAATTTTACTGGAGTTACCTATTGATCCATTTAGAGATAAAGGGTCTAATAAAATACGAGTTGAAATAGATCCTGATAATCTTTTAGATGAAGAATGCGAAACAAACAATGTTGTTACGAAAGAGTTTTTCATTTTTGAAGATGAAATACGTCCTGTTTATCCCTATGATTATTCTATTATCAACAAGCAAAATATAACCTATTATGCATCTACAGCAAATCCATTGGGAGCCACAAGGAAATACTATTTTGAAATTGATACTACCCGCAATTTTAATTCAGTATTATTAAAGAAAGACTCGGTAATCTCTGTAGGTGGGTCTATTTCATTTAAACCTGCGGGAATTAATTTTAATGATAGCACAGTATACTATTGGCGTGTTGGAATGGTGCCAGATGGTATCTCTGCCATACTCTGGAATGATTTTAGTTTTGTTTATATCCCCGGTAGTGAATCTGGCTTTAACCAATCGCATTATTTTCAACACAAGCAAAGTTCATATAAATACATGGCCATCAATCCGGGGAACAGACTCATGACATTTGATT
>JAACZX010000376.1 GCA_009996555.1 Chitinophagaceae bacterium
CTCCACCCGGCAATGAATACACTCCCCAATGAATAAACATACCAAACTTCGCTTCTCTCCACCATGCAATACGTTGTTCATGTGTTTCCTGCGCTTTTTTCCACCATCCATTCACCGCTTCATCAATTGCCTGCTTATCTCTCTGCACGGCTTTATTAAACATGTCTTTGTCTTCATCGCCTTTTACCTGTGCAGAAGATGAAAGCACCAGTGCTGCGGCTGTAAGAGCAAGAAAATTTTTCTTCATGACTAATGAATCCAGATTAAAGGGTTTCGTATTGGTAAATTGCGGATCACTTCTTCTACAGCTGGAGCATGCTCCAATTTTTTCCATGTAGTGAGCCAGCTTTTATTATTATAAGCAAGAGCGCCAAATACTAAAAAAGGTTGTGCCACCGGCCATTCGTTCCAATACATCACATCTGGCTTTAACGGCCATGTTGTTTTATCTGCAATGAAAGGATGGAGATACTCAATACCTTTTTTTACAGAACGTCCATCACCTGTTTCAAACGCCCAGAGATTATCTTTTTCTGTTGATAATATCTGGCAAACAGTTGCTATGGCATCAAGATTGAAAATAGAATAACCATAAGGTTTTGTGCGGCGCAGTTCCTGTGGAAAGCTTCCATCTGCCGCCATTTGATTTGGCAACAAAACTGTTTTAAATCGCTCTTTACAAAAACTCAACACTTCTTCATTGCCTGTAAATTTTGCAAAAGCTGCTGCCTGCATTACCCAACATGTACCATGATTGTTAGTGGCATTCATTTCATCTTTGCCATACTTATGCGTGGTTAACCATTGCAGAAATTGTTCAAACCATTTTTTTGTACCGGCTAAAACAGTTTTATCCATTGCAGATGAATGCTGCATTACTGTTATACCCTGAACAACTTCCATGAGATGAATGGCATCGATAATACCAATTCCTCTTCCTGTGAAGCGGCCTTTGATGGCTTGTGCATAGAGCAAATGCGGATGCATCATTGTAGCTGTATCAACAAACCATGCACGACAATGCTTCATGGCCTGTGTTACATATTCATTGTTTCCTGTTAACAGGTAACCTGAAGCAAGCGACCCCACCACTTCACTCAAGCGAATCATTGCATAACGGTGTGCCACAAAATTGTCAGGATTGGTCATCCCGTCTTTCTGCACATAAGGACTGTCTGCACTCACAGGGTTGGGCCACCAGTAATCACCTTCACTGTAAAAATCATGTTTACCTCCTGCGCTGCGTATAGATGTTTGAGCTGTAACAGTTACCGGCTCCTGCTTCAATGCCCACTCTACTTTTTTCATAACATGGGTGCGGAGCACTTCTTTAATATCCTCTTTGCCTGATGAAATGTTTGTGCCCGTCTTTTGTGCCGATGAACAACTAAGCAACAGTAACCCGGTGATGTATAAAAAAAACTTCTGCATGTTATTTGATTGATGTTGGCGCTGTCATGAATTTCCACGTGACCACACCTACAGTATTCGGCTTATTTTTTTCAGGTGCTGAAATCGTTCCTTTCAATTGTCCTTTTTTATCATGCTTCACATTTATTTCCCTGAAACTGTATTCACCTTTTTCATAATTAAACGTTTCGCCATCATCATCATACAACAAATACCTGCCGGGCTTTTCACCATAATGCCTTATTTCAATATCAACTTTTTCACCAGCCTTCGGCGCCTGCAGTCTTGGCTTCATCATGGGTATGATAGCGCCATCTTTAACATACACCGGTATTTTGTCCAGTCCGGGTGTAACAGTAATTACTTCCCCGTCACCGGCATAAGCTCCTGTATAAAAGTCGTACCATTTACCTTTGGGTAAAACAACCTTGCGGGTTGTTTGCCCTGCAAACACAGGTGCCACCAATAAATATTCACCTGCCATGTATTGATCCTTGATCTCTTTTGATACAGCTTCTGCATAAGGATTCTCTTCAAGGTTTGCATTCACCGCTTCTTTTTTGATCTCCTGTTTAAATCCTTCTTCCAAAGCCATTCCTCTGAACGGCGGTGTACCTTCAAAATGATACTTGGCAAATTCACTGTACCAGTAAGGCATCATTTGCATGCGCAATAAAGAAAACTGCTTCACCTGTTCGGCCACTTCGGGGTACGACCATGGTTTTGTTCCGCTACTCCATGCATTGATCATTGCCATTGGCGAAAACACAACTGTTTGAAACCGGCGCAGCCATTCTTCTCCTGTTTTTGATGCCCTTGCTTCAGGTGTCCATAACACACCGGAAAATCCGCTGTTGATTAATGCGGTTATAAAATCCTGGTGATTGTAGTAATCGTTATAGATAACAAACGGTAACGATACACCACCTGCATTATTGGCACGCACCAATCCATACGTCCGTTGATTTTTA
This sequence comes from Chitinophagaceae bacterium, assembly GCA_009996555.1. Lineage (GTDB taxonomy): Bacteria > Bacteroidota > Bacteroidia > Chitinophagales > Chitinophagaceae > Lacibacter. The sequence continues at coordinate 2,382 of JAACZX010000376.1, forward strand.
CTGCGATACATATCTGCTGTGTAACGCATTGCCAGCACACCATAAGTGCTGCGCATCTGTTCGCCGCTAATACCTGAGGGGAATG
>JAACZX010000377.1 GCA_009996555.1 Chitinophagaceae bacterium
CAAAGGCCTGCAGTGAAGTAGCGTCCGTAGTTCCTGACATGCCGTTTTATTATTATCATATCCCGGTACTTACAGGTGTAGGGTTTCCCATGATCGATTTACTGAAAGCAGTAGATGAATTGATTCCAAACTTTGCAGGTATTAAATACACGCATGAAGATTTTATGGATTTTCTTTCCTGCATGAATTTTAAAGATGGCAAGTACGATATGCTCTGGGGCAGAGACGAAAATATGTTGCCCGCATTGGCATTGGGTACAAAAGCATCGGTGGGAAGTACGTTTAATTATGCTGCACCTTTGTATTACGATCTGATTGATGCATTTAATCAAGGCGATTTGAAAACAGCCAATGCTTTGCAGCAAAAGTCCATCGATATGATTACTTTGTTAGGAAAGTACGGCGGTATTGCCACTGGTAAAGCCTATATGAAGTTGTTGGGCATTGATTGTGGTGAGTTTCGCTTGCCTGTAAAAAATATGACCGCAACAGAATTTGAATTGTTTAAAAAAGATGTTGATCAGATCGGGTTCACTAATTTTTCATCACGCTTACAAACAGCAGTGAATGTATAGATCATAATGGATCGATTGCACATATCAGTTTTCTTCTTACTCATGTTTTTTAACGCATCCATATATGCACAAAAAAAACAGGAGCTTAAACTGCAATGGACTGTTGCAGCCGAGCTGCCTGTTGCCGCAAACGGACAGCCTGCTTTAGGTTTTGCCGGTATGGTTGCGGGTGTGCACAACAATAAATTAATCATTGCAGGAGGTGCCAACTTTCCCGAAGCGATGCCATGGAATGGTGGTAAGAAAAAATACCATGATGATGTGTATGTATACGCAAAAAAGGGAAATGGGTTTATACTGCAAGAAAAAAACAAGCTTCCATTTTCAATTGCTTATGCTGCAAGTGTAACGACTAATATGGGAATATTGTTGGCTGGAGGAGAAAATGAAAATGGAATTACAGATAAAGTTTTCTTGGTACAGTTGGTTGTAAGCTCATCGATGCTTGCCTTTCAAAATCTTCCTGATCTGCCGATCCCTGTAGCAAATGCTTCTTTAACAGTGGTAGGTAATATTGTTTATTTGGCTGGCGGTGAAACTATAAATGAAAGCAGCAATCAGTTGCTTGCACTTGATCTTAAAAAAGTTGGCGCAGGCTGGCAACAATTACCACAAATTCCAAAAGCTCTATCGCATGCCGTATTGCTTGCAAAAGGAAATGATCTGTTCCTCATCGGAGGACGCAAGAAAAACAGCAACGGCATCAGCGATCTGTACAGCTCCGTTTTTGAATTTAATATCCAAACAAATCAGTGGACAGAAAAGCAGCCCTTGCCTTATGCATTGAGCGCAGGTACGGGTGCAGTTCATCAAAATAAATTATTGTTGTTCGGTGGCGATAAAGGAGCAACCTTTCATCGCACAGAAGAACTAATTGCTGCTATCAATAACAGCAAAGACGAAAACGAGAAACAACGTTTAACAGCAGAAAAAGCAAAGCTGCAAACAGCACATCCGGGTTTCAGTAATGAAATACTGGCATACGATATTGCAAATGACAATTGGCAAGTGATTGCTGCATTACCTTTTCCCACACCAGTTACAACAACAGCTGTTCAATGGAAGAATTGTTTTATTCTTCCCAGCGGCGAAATAAAAGCAGGTGTTCGTTCACCATATATATTAAGTGCAAAACCACAAGTGAAAAAATGAGAGTGCACGACAACATAACGCAGGTTGGTAATTCCCCTTCAGGGGATAGGGGCTTCTATCCCTGGGTCGTTGTTGGTTTGCTTTGGGTAGTGGCCTTGCTCAACTATATGGACAGGCAAATGCTCAGTACCATGAAGCCATCGATGATGCTGGATATTGCTGAACTGCAAACGGCTACCAACTTCGGTCGGTTGATGGCGATCTTCTTATGGATCTATGGATTTATGAGCCCCGTTGCCGGCATGATCGCTGATCGTGTCAATCGTAAATGGTTGATCGTTGTGAGTTTGTTTGTGTGGAGTGCGGTAACATTAGCAATGGGCTATGCACAAAATTTCACACAACTGTATTGGCTTCGTGCAGCGATGGGCGTTAGTGAAGCTCTTTATATTCCTGCAGGCCTTGCACTTATAGCCGATTATCATAGTGACAAAACAAGATCGCTCGCCATTGGTATTCACATGACCGGCTTATATATGGGGCAGGCATTAGGAGGGTTTGGCGCAACCATTGCCTCAGCGTTCTCCTGGAAAACTGCTTTTCATACATTTGGACTGATCGGTATTGTTTATGCAGTTGTGTTGATGCTGTTCCTGCGTGAGAAAAAAACAAATGCAGTTGACACAACGCTAACAGAAAAGCCTTCTGTTACAAAAGGATTGGCATTACTCTTCACCAATATTTCTTTCTGGATCATCTTATTATATTTTGCAGTACCAAG
>JAACZX010000378.1 GCA_009996555.1 Chitinophagaceae bacterium
CAGTTGTATGGTTTAACGATGAACGATCCAGTGCCGGTGAAAGGAGAATGGTTGGCACGCATCCACCCTGAAGACCGGAAACAAATTATTAAGATGCAGGACGATGCATTGGCATCGGATACAAATGTGTTTATATCCGAATACCGGTTCCGCACAGGCAAAAGCAAGGAATACAAATATATTTTCGATCGCTGTTATATCACCCGGAATGAAAAAGGTGAACCCATCCTCATGACCGGGAGTATGATGGATATTACTGAACGGAAGCTTGCTGAAGAAAAAATCATTCATTCAAACGAGCGGTTTGAGTTTATTGCAAAAACCACCAACGATGCAGTGTGGGAAACCAATCTTGAAACAGGTGTGTCGTGGGGAAATGAAATGCATCAACGCTTGTACGGTTTGTGTTTAAAAGATCCTGTACCTGATTTTGAACAATGGAAACAATGTCTTCATCCCGATGACAGAGGTGCAATTGTAAGAAGTCTGCTTGAAGTAATGGCTTCCAGTGAAAATATATGGATCACCGAGTATCGCTTTGTGCAACCAACAACAAACAGGGTCATTAATATTTACGACCGCACTTATATTCTTCGCAATGATGAAGGAAAGCCAGTAAGGATGATGGGGAGTATGATGGATATTACTGAGCGGAAAACGGTGGAAGAAGCATTAATGCGCAGTGAAGATAAATACCGCACATTGGTGGAGCAGGCCACAGATGGTATTTTTATTGCAGACCATACAGGTAGGTTTGTGATTGTAAATTCTGCCGGCGTTAAACTGTCGCAATACTCACACGAAGAACTTGCGCAACTCACCATCTATCACCTGGCCGATCCGGAGGAACTGAAAGAAAAACCATTCAGGTTTGAAGAGATGAAGAGCGAGCAGGGCGCCAGAAGTGAACGCAGGTTACGTAGAAAGGACGGCAGCATTATTGAGATAGAAATTAATGCGAAATATTTATCGGATGGCAGGTTTCTTGCCTTCATTCGTGATATTACCGAAAGGAAAAAAGCAGAAAACGAATTAAACAGTTCGTACAAAGCAATACGCAAGCTTACATCGCATTTGCAGAATGCAAGGGAAGAAGAGCGTATGCATATTTCACGTGAAATACATGATGAACTTGGCCAGCAATTGACCGTTTTAAAAATGGACATTTCCTGGTTAAGCAAAAAGTTAAGGCAGTCAGAAAATCAACAGTTAGCAGATAAAGCAGCGGAAATTGTGCAAATGCTGAACGATACGGTTAATACTGTACGGCGCATTTCATCTGACTTGCGGCCGGTGCTGTTGGATGATCTTGGGCTTGCTGCAGCAATTGAATGGCATCTTTCAGATTTTGGTAAACGCTCAGGTGTAAAAACAGATTTCCTTACACTTGAAACCAAAACAGGAATATCCAGAAACACAGCAACTGGTCTTTTCAGAATATACCAGGAAAGTATAACCAATATTGCACGTCACTCCGAGGCAACAGAAGTGATTGTGGAATTGTTTGTGGAAGAGAAAAGCATTACAATGGCAGTATCGGATAACGGGAAGGGGTTTGATGTAACAACTGTTGGCCGAAAGAAAACACTCGGGGTATTGGGTATGCAGGAACGTGCTGTAATGCTGGGAGGTACATTCAGGATAAAACGTAATCCAGGCAAAGGAATGCGGGTGGAAGTGATTGTGCCATTACTGCATGATGACGAGGTTTGATATTTTCTACCGGTAAATTTTGATCAAGAATAAATAAGCGATAAACAGAAAGGAAATGAACCAGTTCACCCCTGATCTTAGTTTGCAGCAAACGCTGGTAAGACGATCGTCTATTCAGCTTACCTGTATTTTGATTATTAGTTTACTTTCTTTTGCCGGCTGGATGTTTTCAATTAGCTGGTTAAAACATCCTTTCAGCGGGTTAGTGGCCATGAATCCTCTCTCTTCAATTTGTTTTGTACTGCTGGTAGTTGCGTTGCAGTTCAAAATGCAAAAAGAGAGCAGCAGAAAAAAACAAACCATAGCTGATTATATTTCATTGTTTGTACTTGCCATTGCGTTTTCAAAACTTGTTTCCATTGTTTTTAATATTGATTACTCGCTTGATCAGCTTCTGTTTGCTGAACAGGTAACTGCGGATGTTGTGGGCGGCTTTACCAACAGTATGGCACCCAATACTGCTTTTTGTTTTGGGCTGCTGTCTATCTCACTTCTTTTCTTTGGCAAGCTCAAGCGTTTCTTCCTGGTTGTGTCGCAGGTAGCAAATGTGCTGGCGTTAATGATCGCTGTATTTTCCATCCTTGGTTACATATTTGGTGCAGAAGAATTTTATGAAGTACAGGATTTTGTGCCCATGGCCATCAGTTCGGGTATTTGCTTTTTGTTACTTGCACTTGCCATCTTGTTTGCATTACCGGGTGTGGGTATTATGCAGCAGTTAACCAGCAT